>WTJQ01000285.1 GCA_011524785.1 Planctomycetota bacterium
CCCCACGGCACCCCCCGAGGTTCGGAGACCCCGCCAGAGCGATGCCCCGCCGCACAGACCTGGAGTCCATCCTGATCATTGGCAGTGGACCGATCGTGATCGGTCAGGCCTGCGAGTTCGACTACTCCGGGACGCAGGCCTGCAAGGCCCTGCGCGAGGAGGGCTACCGGGTCATCCTGGTGAACTCGAACCCGGCGACGATCATGACGGACCCGGAGACGGCGGACGTCACCTACATCGAGCCGATCACGCCCGAGGTCGTCGAGCGGATCCTCGAGAAGGAGAAGCCGGACGCGGTGCTGCCGACCCTCGGCGGACAGACCGGCCTCAACACGGCGCTGGCCCTGCACGACAAGGGCGTCTTCGAGCGCCTCGGGATCGAGATGATCGGCGCGGACGCCGACGCCATCCGCAAGGCCGAGGACCGCGACCTCTTCCGCGCCGCCATGGCGAACGCCGGGCTGGAGTGCGCTCGCTCGGGGATCGCCCACACGATCGAGGAGGCGCGCCGCGTCCTGACCCAGATCGGCCTCCCCTGCGTCATCCGGCCGGCCTTCACCCTCGGAGGCTCTGGCGGCGGCATCGCCTACAACGTCGAGGAGTTCGAGGAGATCGTCGCCCGCGGCCTCTCCCTCTCGATGAACAGCGAGGTGCTCGTCGAGGAGTCGCTGCTCGGCTGGAAGGAGTTCGAGATGGAGGTGATGCGCGACAAGAACGACAACGTCGTGATCGTCTGCTCCATCGAGAACCTCGACCCCATGGGCGTCCACACCGGGGACTCGGTCACCGTCGCGCCGTCCCAGACCCTCACCGACCGCGAGTACCAGAACCTGCGCAACGCCTCGATCCGCATCATGCGCGAGATCGGCGTCGAGACCGGCGGCTCCAACTGCCAGTTCTCGGTCGACCCCAAGACGGGGCGCGTCGTCGTGATCGAGATGAACCCGCGCGTGTCGCGGTCGTCGGCCCTGGCGTCCAAGGCCACCGGCTTCCCCATCGCCAAGTTCGCGGCGAAGCTCGCGGTCGGCTACACGCTCGACGAGATCCAGAACGACATCACGCAGGAGACGCCGGCCTGCTTCGAGCCGACCATCGACTACACGGTGGTCAAGATCCCGCGCTTCGCCTTCGAGAAGTTCCGCGGGGCCAACACCACGCTCAGCACGCAGATGAAGAGCGTGGGCGAGACCATGGCGATCGGCCGCACGCTCAAGGAGGCCCTCCAGAAGGCCCTCCGCGGCCTGGAGACCGGGCAGGCCGGGTTCGGCCTGAACCCGCGCCGCCAGATCGAGAGCGTCGAGCCGACGCCCCGGGAGACCCTCGCCCCCCTGCTGCGCTCCCCCAACGCCGAGCGCCTCATCCACCTCCACGAGGCCCTGCGCTCGGGCTGGACCCTCGAGGAGCTCTTCGAGGCCACCGCGATCGACCCGTGGTTCCTCGAGAACATGCGGCAGCTGGTCGAGTTCGAGGGGCGCCTGCGCGCCGAGGACCTCGACGCGAACCTATTGCGCGAGGCCAAGCGCCTGGGCTACTCCGACGCTCAGATCGCGGCGGCCCGCTCCGTCGAGCCGGCGGCCATCCGCGCCGCCCGCAAGGAGCACGGCATCGAGCCGACCTACAAGCTCGTCGACACCTGTGCCGCCGAGTTCGAGGCCAAGACGCCCTACTACTACTCCACCTGGGAGGACGAGGGCGAGGTGCGCTCCAGCGACCGGGATCGGATCATGATCCTCGGCGGCGGCCCGAACCGGATCGGTCAGGGCATCGAGTTCGACTACTGCTGCGTGCACGCCGCCTTCGCCGCTCGCGAGATCGGCTGCGACTCGGTGATGGTCAACTCGAACCCCGAGACCGTCTCCACCGACTACGACACCTCGGACGACCTCTTCTTCGAGCCGCTGACCCACGAGGACGTGATGGCCGTGGTCGACGCGGTGAAGCCCAAGGGGATCATCGTCCAGTTCGGCGGGCAGACCCCGCTGAACCTCGCCGCCGGCCTCGAGGCGGCTGGAGCTCCGCTGATCGGCACCCCGGTGGCCTCCATCGACCGCGCGGAGGACCGCGAGCAGTTCACCGCCTTCCTCGAGAAGCTGGGCCTGCGGCAGCCGCCGAGCGGCATGGCCACCACCGTGGCCGAGGCCTTCGCGGTCGCGCGTGAGATCGGCTACCCCGTGCTCGTGCGGCCCTCGTACGTGCTCGGCGGGCGCGCCATGGAGATCGTGTTCGACGACGAGAGCCTCGACCGCTACATGCAGAACGCGGTCGACGCCTCGCCGGACCGCCCCATCCTCGTGGACAAGTTCCTGGAGGACGCGATCGAGGTCGACGTCGACGCGATCAGCGACGGGACCCGCGTCGTGATCGGCGGGATCATGGAGCACATCGAGGAGGCCGGGATCCACTCCGGCGACTCGGCCTGCATCCTCCCCCCGCCGACCCTGGGTGCGGAGATCCTCGAGGACATCAGCGCGGCGACGAAGGCGATGGCCAGCGAGCTCGGCGTCATCGGCCTCATGAACGTCCAGTACGCGGTGAAGGACGACGCCGTCTACGTGATCGAGGTCAATCCGCGCGCCTCGCGCACGGCCCCGTTCGTCAGCAAGGCCATCGGGGTCCCGCTGGCGAAGCTGGCGGCCAAGGTCATGGCGGGGAGCACCCTCGAGGAGCTCGGCTTCACCGAGGAGGTCGTCCCCCCCTACTTCTCGGTGAAGGCACCCGTCTTCCCCTTCAACAAGTTCCCGGGCACCGACATGCTCCTGAGCCCCGAGATGCGGTCGACCGGCGAGGTGATGGGGATCGACGAGGACCTCGGCACGGCCCTGCTCAAGGCCTACACGGCGGCCGGCATGCGGCTGCCGCTCGCGGGCACGATCCTGCTCACCTTCAAGCACGCCGACAAGCGTGCGGTGGTGGCCGAGGCGAGGACCCTCGTGTCCCTCGGCTACGACCTGCTCGCCACGGACGGCACCTGGCGCGCCCTGCGTGCCAACGGGGTCCCGTGCGAGCGGATCAACAAGGTCCACGAGGGCCGGCCGCACATCGTCGACGCGATCAAGAACCGCGAGATCGACGTGGTCCTCAACACGCCCTACGGCAAGCAGCAGCGCCACGACGACTCGTACATCCGCTCCTCCGCCGTGAACAACGGCGTGCCCTGCATCACGACCCTGGCCGGAGCCCGCGCGCTCGTCAGCGCTCTCTCCGCGCTGCACCGCGGCTCGCCCGAGGTCCGCTCGATCCAGGACCACCACGCCAAGCTCCCGCAGACGGCTGCTCAGCCGGAGCCTGCGCCCGCGGGCTGACGGGCGGACACCGAGGGGCGCCCCTGCATGGCGCTCCCTGCAACGCGCGAGGGGCGCCCGGATCGAGTCCGGGCGCCCCTCGCGCCATGGGGAGGTCGAGAGCGGCTCAGCCGCCCGCCTTCTCCCGCATGGTCACGCGGCAGTCGAAGGTCCAGCGGTCGTTCGGGATCGCCTCGGGATCGGTGCGGTCCGCCGTGGCCAGCTCGAACTCGGTCACGCGGATGCGGTTCGAGCCCTCCTCGAGCTTGTACATGAAGTTGCACGCCTGGAGCCGGCTGAAGCTCGACTTGGCGTCCTGCGGCCGAATGCGCAGCTCGCGGTCCATGGAGCCCGGCTTGATCTGCTTGGGCGGCGTGGTGTTCACCTCGATCCGGCCCAGGCCGATCTGCTGGTGCTTGGCGATCGCCCGGATGTAGGACTGCGGGCTGCCCTCACGGGCCACGCCCTCGCCCTCGAGCTCGCTCTGCAGGCGCGTGTAGCGCTTGGACTCGTGGATGATCTTGCGCAGGGTGCCGTGCACCTCCGCGTTGAGCCCAGCCTGCGGGAGGCTGCTCTCGTCGAGGCCCAGGCGCGTCCGCGCCGTCGTGACCTTGTCCTGGTTCTCCAGGGCGCGCATGCCCAGGACGATCGAGGCGATGACGAAGACGACGATCATCGCCCGCGACGAGTTGAAGCCGCTCAGGAAGCCCTTCATTGGTTCGCTCCTCCGCTCGCGTTGCTCTCGAGCCAGGTCTCGACGTTGACGGTGATGGGGAGGCCCTCGACGAGGACGCCCTCCCCGTTGGCCAGGTCCTTCGAGGACCGCTCCTGGTGCTCGACGTGCCAGGGCTGACCCGAGATGGTCGCGAGGAAGGCCTCGTAGTGGCGGCTCGCCTCGACCGTGTCCTCCGCGAAGAAGACCAGGTCCAGGGTGACCTTGACGCTGTCGTCCTGCTTGTTGCTCCGGCTGGGCTGATAGACCGCCTGGATGCGCCGGAGGGACGGGCGCCACTTGTTCATGTTCTCGTCGAGCACGCTCAGGACGAGGGTCGCGGCCGTGAAGGCGGACTGGGGCTGCGTGAAGTCCGTCAGCGTGCCCAGGCTCTTCTCCAGGTCACGGTTGGCGCGCCCCAGGTGGTCGGCCAGGCGTGCGAGGGCGTCGTAGTCGTCGCCCTCCCAGTTGGACTCGGCACCCTCGAAGCGCGCCTGGAACCCCGCGAGGAACGCGTCCTCGCTGGCGTCCGGCACCGGGTAGAGGTAGCCGCGCTTGCCCTTCTTCAGGTCACCGAAGACGTGGCTGTTGACGCTCTGCAGGTACCAGCGAGCGCCGTACTGCTCGTACGAGGTGAGCTCACGGTGCTGGAAGATGTTCAGCACGCCCAGAAGGGTCGCGATGAGCATGGTGGCGATCGCCAGCGGGAACTCGAGCCGCTCCCAGGTGCCCGTGAACTTGAGCTCCTCGCGGCGCAGGTGGCCAGGCATCGGCGCGGCCTCGAGGCCCGCGAGCCCTCCGCCATAGGCAGCCACGAGCTGACCGAAGCCGTCGACCGGCTGCCCGCTGTCCTCCTCGAAGCAGTCGAGCACGTAGACCGGGACGTCCTGGATCGTCTCCCCGATCAGCCCGGGCAGCTCGGCGCCGCAGGCGTGGATCGCGGAGATCGGGTGGATCGTGCGCGCGGCCGAGAGGGTCCGACCCAGCTCGCGCCGGATCCGCTTGATGGCCTGCTCGGCGCGGCGGCTCGCCGCCAGCTCGCGCTCGGCAGCCGCCTCCGGGGTGTCGGCCACGGGCTCCTCACCCTCCTCGGCGGCCGGCGCGGCGTCCTCCAGGTCGTGGCTGTGGGCCCCGATGTGGATGACGCGCATCTCACGCACCTCCCCGGCGTCGACGACCACCACCGCGGTGGCGCGGTCCCCGACGTGGACGAGCAGCTGGGCGTCCTCGATGCTGCAGAGGTTGGCCGCGAGGGCGGCGTTGACCATGGCGGAGGTCTCGAGCTCCGCGTCCAGCGGCTCGACCCCGGCCGCCTCGCAGAGGGCGATGCTGGCCTGGAGGTCCTCCTTGGGGACCGCGACGCAGAGGAGGTCGGCCCCCTGCTCGTTGCTGTTCAGGACGTGGTGGTCGACGACGACGTCGTCGATGCTGAACTGGGGCAGCTCGCCCTCGATCTCGAACTTCAGGACCTGCTCGATCTTGGCGGGGTCGCTGAAGGGGACCGTCACGCGCCGGAACGCGGCCACGCCGCTGTCCACGACGAGGCGGGCGTTGTCACGAGGCGCCTTCACCTCCGCAAGGGCAGCCTCGAGCTGCTTGCCGCGCGCCTCGACGTTGGCCGGGTCGGGGTCCTCGAAGGTCTCGGCGTGCCAGCCGACGATGCGATGCTTCTTGGGGCCGCCGTCGAGGACGACGAGCTCGAACCGGCGAGGGCCGAGTCGGATGCCGCAGCTACGAGCCATGGAGACCTAGCGCGCTTGGGGTTCAGGGGTGAAGAGCCCCTCGGACTCGAGGACGAAGCGTCTCCGAACCGCAGGGGGGAGGACCTTATCACGGATCATGGCCCCGTACCGCTCGCCGAGGGCGGCCAGCTCGGGCTCCATGGAGGCGTGGTAGGAGGGCAGGTGACGGGAGCGCACGCGCTCCAGCTCCTCGCCGTAGGAGGCGAGCACCACGCGCAGCGCGTCGGCCCGCTCGGGGCCGAGGGCGTAGCTCTCCTGGAGGCGGGCGCCGTAGGCCTGGAGCGGGTCCAGCACGGGGGCCTCCGCGTCCCGACCCGACAACGAGCCAGCGGCGGCGCCCGTCAGGAACGAGACGCCGCCGAACAGCAGGATCCAGCTGCGAGCTCCGATCACCGGGGCTCCTCCTCGTCCTCGGCGGTCCGCGATCGCGCCGCGGGGCCCTTGGCCTCCTCCGCGCGGAGGGCGTCCGCGCGCTCCTCCTGGTTCAGGCGGTCGAGGCTCTGGAGCGCACGCTCGAGGTTCGTGCTGTCGGCCCGGAGCGTGCTGCTGGCGGGCTGCTTGCCGAACTGGATGGTGAAGGAGAGGACCAGCAGGGCGGCCGCTGCGACGGCCGTCACGTTCATGGCGAACCGGAGCAGGGTGCCGGCCTCCTCGGCGGGCGCACTCGGAGCAGCCTGCGGCACCAGCAGCCCGGAGTCCCCCTGGAAGGCGCGGCGGGCCACGCGGGCCGCGAAGCCCTCCGGCGCTGCGACCGGGGCCGTCGGCTGGAACCAGCTCTTGAGAGCCTTCTGGTCCTGGGTGACCTGCCGGCAGGCCGGGCAGGCCAGCAGGTGCTGGCGCACCGGGGCCGACTGGGCCTCCGAGAGCTCACCGTCCAGGTAGCCCGCGATCAGCGGGAGCACGTCGTCGCACTGCATGGTCACTCCACCTCCCCGTACTCGGGATAGCGCTGGAGGAGCCGATCCTTGAACTTGGCCCGCGCCCGGAAGAGGCGCGACTCCACGGTCCCGATCGAGATCCCCAGCAGGTCGGCGATGGCTTGGTAGGACTGCTCCTCGAACTCCCGCAGGACGAGCACGGTGCGGAAGATCTCGGGGAGCTCCGCCAGCACGTCGTGGGTCACCTGGGCGATCTCGGCCTCGCGGAGGCTGGCGTCCGGCCGCATGACCGAGCGCTCCGGGGCGGTCCCGACGACCTCGGGGTCCTCCACCGCCTGGACCGGGTTCCGGCCCTGGCGCTTGAAGAGGTCGAGGGTCGTGTTGACCGCGATCCGGTAGATCCAGGTGTAGAAGCTGCCCTGCCGCTGGAACGACTCCAGGCGGGTGTAGGCCTTGAGGAAGGACTCCTGAACGATGTCCTCGATCTCGACCGGGTTGCGCGTGTAGTGCCGGACCAGGCCGAAGAGGCGGTCCTGGTGGCGCTCCACGAGCACCTGGAACGCGTCCCGCTCCCCCGCGAGGGTGCGGTCGACGAGTTCCTGGTCGTCGAGGTCGGGCAGGGTCTCCATGAGGCTGAGGGCCATCGCGAGGGGTTGGACGCGGGCCGGGCAGGGATCTTCCCGGCCACTCGGTCCTTCGTCCCGATCTGGCCCCCGGTGCCCCCTGGGGCTGCCGGATGTCGAGCGAATGAACTAAGTCCAGGATTGGCAGGCTCTTACGGCCCACCAAGCCATCCGTTGGCGGCGCCCCCTCAGGAGGCCGGCGGGACGATCTGGTGCCCCAGCTTCTCGACCTTGGTGCGCAGGTAGCGCTCGTTGTTGGGGTTGGGCTCCACGACGAGGGGGACCTGGTCCGTCACCTCGAGGCCGTAGCCCGCCAGCCCGTGGATCTTCTTGGGGTTGTTGGTGAGCAGCTTCATCTGCCGCACGCCCAGGAAGTGGAGGATCTGGGCCCCGATGCCGTACTCGCGCAGGTCGGCCGGGAAGCCGAGGGCCTGGTTGGCCTCGACCGTGTCCATCCCGCCGTCCTGCAGCCGGTAGGCCTTGAGCTTGTTGGCGAGGCCGATGCCGCGGCCCTCCTGGCGCAGGTAGACGAGGACCCCCCGATCGGCCTGACCGATCAGCTCGAGGGCCCGGTCTCGCTGGCTTCCGCAGTCGCAGCGCTCCGAATGGAAGACGTCCCCGGTCAGGCACTCGGAGTGCATCCGAACGGTGACGGCCTCCTCGGTCGGATCGAGGGGACCATCGTCCTGGGCCTCGGCGAGCCCGCGCGTCACGGCGAAGTGCTCGGTCCCGTCGATCTTGTTGCGGAACAGGTGCGCCCGGAACTCGCCGAAGCGCGTGGGCATGGGCAGGTCGAGCTCGACCGCCTCGATCAGGCGCTCGGTTCGACGGCGGTACGCGATCAGGTCGGCGATCGTGCAGATCTTGAGGTCGTGCTTCTCGGCGAAGACCTCGAGCTCCGGCATCCGGGCCATCGTCCCGTCGTCGTTCATGATCTCGCAGATCACGCCGGCGGGCCGGGCGCCGCACAGACGCGCGAGGTCGACGGTGCCCTCGGTCTGCCCGCCGCGCACGAGCACCCCGCCCTCGCGCGCGCGCAGGGGGAAGACGTGCCCGGGGCGATTCAGGTCCAGGGGCTGGGCCTCGGGATCGGCGGCCACCTGGATGGTGCGCGCGCGGTCCGCGGCGCTGATGCCCGTCGTGACGCCGGAGGCCGCCTCGATGGAGACCGTGAAGGCGGTCCGGTGGTTGTTGGTGTTGTAGAGCGCCTGCGGCTCGAGCTGCAGCCGATCGGCGATCTCGGTCGCCATGGGCATGCAGATCAGCCCGCGCCCCTCCTTGGCCATGAAGTTGATGGCCTCCGGCGTGACGTGCTCCGCGAGCATGGCGAGGTCACCCTCGTTCTCGCGGTTGGGGTCGTCGACGAGGATCACCATGCGCCCCTGGCGCAGGTCCTCGAGCACTTCGGGGATGGGGGAGATCGGCATGGGCTTCCCGGGCCTTCGAGGCCCTCGGAGGGACCCCTTAGGATACAGGCAGCCCCGGGGACAGCCCGGACCGCCCGGACCCGCAACCCTGCCCCGCATCGAGCGTCCCAGGGAGGGCGGGGGAGGCGGTGGCC
>WTJQ01000562.1:0-4683 GCA_011524785.1 Planctomycetota bacterium
CGGAGAGCGTCGGCCCACGGCACATTCGGGCAGGGTCCAACGCCGCGAGGTCGAGGTCCGAGAGATCCACTGCTGAGAGGTCCACTGCCGCAGGCACCCCTACCGAGGCGTCGGCCGCGACGAGGCCTGCTGGAGGGACCGTCCGCCGGCTGGTGCCCCTTCGAGGATCGCCTGCAAGACGGCGGGAGCGGGGCGCGAGGGGGTTGCTGCACGCCCCAAGGACGCTGCTGCGGGGGCTCGGTGTCACGTGGCGGGAGAATCGGTCCCGCGCCGTGGAGGCGCCGGGGCCGGGGGCTATGTTCCTGCCATGCTCCGCCTCGGAAGCGTTCCCTACCTCGTCGGCCGGCCCCTGGACCTGGGGCTCGAGGACGACGCGGCCCTCACCTACGAGCGGAGGGTCCCGGCCCGCCTCGTGGCTGGGCTCCGGGGCGACGAGCTCGACGTGGCGCTGGTCTCGGCGATCGAGCTGTTCCGCCAGCCCGGCGCCCGCCCGGTCGCGGGCCTCGCCGTCGCGGGCCGCGGAGAGGTGGACAGCGTGCAGGTCTTCCTCCGGCGCCCCCTGAGCGAGGTCCGACGCCTGGCCCTGGACCCCTCGAGCCGCGCGGCCGCGACGCTCGTGCGCGTGCTCCTGGCCGAGCGCGAGGGAGGACCGCCCGAGTACGTGGAGGTCCCCCTGGAGGCCGATCCCCGCGAGGCGGACGCGGATGCCTGGCTGCGCATCGGGGACAAGGCGCTGGAGGAGGCCTGGTGCGAGGAGCTCCCCCACTGGAACCCCTCCGCGACCTGGACCGCGGAGACCGGCCTGCCCTTCGTCTTCGCCACCTGGCTCGTCCGCTCCGGCGCGCCCATCGACGCCCACCTCGGTCGGCTGCACGCCGCTGCCGAGCGCGGCATCGCGGCGCGCACCGAGCTCGCCGAGGCCGCGGCCCCCGAGCTCGGCCTCCCCGCGGAGCGCCTCGTGCACTACCTCGCACAGCAGTGCGTGTTCCGGCTCGGTGACGAGATGGAGCGCGCGCTGCGGCTCTACGGGGAGCGCGCACGCGCGCTCGGTCTCGCCTCCCAGGCGCTCGGCACGAGCGTCGCGACCCCGGATGGTGCCCCTTGCCGCGGCTGATCGAGGCTCGTCACTGCCCCCACTGCGGGGCGGACCTCCCGGCAGAGGTCCCGCGGACGTGCGCGGAGTGCGGAGGCTCGCTCCAGCAGCGTTACCTGAAGGCCGGGTGCCTCACGTCCGCACCCGGTTGGGTGTTCCTCGCTGGTGCTGCCTGGACGGCGCTGCGAGCCCTCGGCGGTTGAACCGGAAGTCGCCGCTCCCTAGAACGGCACGGCGCGCCGGGCTCGACCCCTGCGCCGCTCCCCTCCCCTCCGCGCTCCCGATCCCTGGGCTGCTTGGAGGCGCCCGCGGAGACCCCTGTGCCCAAGACCACCCTCTTCGAATCCGACGACGAGACCGACGTGGAGGCCAAGAAGCCCGCCCGCAAGAAGGCCTCGCGCAGCCGCTCGGGCAGCGCCGACCCCGCGTCCAAGGCCCGTGACATCTCGGTGGCGGAGTTCTTCGAGAAGAACCGCCACATGCTGGGGTTCGACTCCCCCGCCAAGGCCCTGCTGATGGCGGTCAAGGAGGCCGTCGACAACAGCCTCGACGCCTGCGAGGAGGCGGGCATCCTGCCCGAGGTCCTGGTGGAGATCTCGCAGGTCACCGAGAAGACCTACCGCATGGCGGTCGAGGACAACGGTCCCGGCATCGGGGACACGCAGATCGGCAAGATCTTCGGGCAGCTCCTCTACGGCTCCAAGTTCCACAAGCTGTCCCAGAGCCGCGGACAGCAGGGCATCGGCATCTCGGCCGCCGGGATGTACGGGAAGCTGACCACCGGCAAGCCCGTGGTCATCCGGTCCAAGGTCAAGCGGCGCAAGGCCGTCGAGGCCGTGCTCTCGATCGACACGAGCAAGAACAAGGCCGAGATCCACTCGCGCGAGGAGGTCGACTGGGGCAAGAAGACCAACGGCACGCGGATCGAGATCGAGATGGAGGCCACGTACAAGAAGGGCCTCCGCTCGGTCGACATGTACCTCAAGCAGACGGCCATCGCGAACCCGCACCTCAAGCTGACGTGGATCGACCCGGCCGGCGAGGAGGTGGTCTACGAGGCGAACACCAAGGAGAAGCCCAAGCAGACGGTCGAGATCAAGCCGCACCCCCATGGGGTCGAGCTGGGTCGCCTGATCACGATGCTGAAGGAGACCGGCGCGCGGTCGATCTCGGGCTTCCTGCAGGAGGAGTTCTGCCGCGTGGGGCCGACCGTGGCCAAGAAGATCGTCGACGCCGCGGGCAAGGGCCTGACCACCAAGAGCTACCCCTCGCGCATCGCTCGGGAGGAGGCCGCCGCCCTCTACGACGCGATCAACACCACGCGCATCAGCTCGCCGCCGACCGACTGCATCGCGCCCATCGGCGAGGAGCTGCTCCTGCTCGGCCTGAAGAAGGAGATCGAGGCCGACTTCTACACGACGACCACGCGCCCGGCCGCCGTCTATCGCGGCAACCCCTTCCAGATCGAGGTCGGCATCGCCTTCGGCAAGCCCGGTCAGGGCTACGAGATGGAGGACACGGGTCGCATCAAGAAGCGCACGCGCTCGGAGCAGGTCGTGGCCGACCTCGTCGCGGACGCGGACGAGCCCGCGCGCATCCTGCGCTTCGCGAACCGCGTCCCGCTGCTGTACCAGCAGTCCGCCTGCGCCATCGCCAAGGGTGTGATCGGGACGAACTGGCGCTCCTACGGCATCAGCCAGCCCAAGGGCTCCCTGCCCGTCGCGCCGATGGCGATCATCGTCCACATCGCCTCGGTCTGGGTGCCGTTCACCTCCGAGTCCAAGGAGGCCATCGCCAGCTATCCGGAGATCCTCACGGAGGTGAAGCGGGCGCTGCAGGAATGCGGGCGGAAGCTCGGCATCCACATCCGCAAGGGGAAGCGCCTCCAGCGCGAGTACCAGAAGCGCGAGTACATCGAGACCTACATCCCGCACATCGGGATCGCCCTGCAGGAGATCCTGGGCCTCTCGAACAACGAGAAGGACGAGACCGTCGAGACCCTCGAGGGCACGCTCCACCGCTCGCGGAAGTTCTGATCCCGGCCCCACGAACCGCCCCTCCCCATGGCCAAGAAGAAAGCCACCCGCAAGGCCGCCAAGAAGGCGAGCACGAAGAAGGCCGCGGAAGCGCCGGCGCGCAAGGCGCGCTCGTCCAAGCTGAGCTCCGAGGACCTGAAGACGATCACGCTGATCGACCGGACCGCCTCGATGGTCCACAAGAAGGTCTCCGGCGGGACGCTCCCCGAGCTCAAGTTCCCCGTCCGGTCCCTCTCGAACGTCAAGTACGACAAGAAGGTCGGCTACTTCGAGCTGGGCCGCGGGCGCAAGGCGCGCGCGCTGACCTTCAACACGGTCAAGACCTTCGCGCAGACCCTGCGGCTGATGTCCGTCTCCAAGGAGATGGTCCAGAACAACGACTTCGCCACCAAGCGAGAGGCCTACTACGTCTCGAAGAACTGGGGGGCCTGCAAGTTCAAGGAGCAGCCCGAGTCCGACGCGGTCATGGACGACATCGAGGCCCTGGCGAGCCTCGATGGCCTCTCCCGTGAGCAGCTCCGGTACTACCCGGAGGAGCACGGCGGCTCGCTGGCCGGCCAGCTGGTGGTCGTGGACCGCGACCCCGAGACCGGTGAGGAGGTGCGCATCGACTGCACCGCGATGGGTACCGGGGCGTACACCATCCCCCACTCGGTCGAGCACCTGAAGTTCGAGACGAACGCCAAGTTCATCCTCGCCATCGAGACCGGCGGCATGTTCGCCCGCCTCAACAACCACAAGTGGTGGCGGGACGCGAACTGCATCCTCGTCTCCATGAGCGGCGTGCCGTCGCGAGCCACCCGGCGGTTCATCCGCCGCCTGTCCGACGACCAGAAGCTGCCCGTGTACTGCTTCGTCGACTGCGACCCGTACGGGATCGCGAACATCTACCGGACGCTGAAGGTCGGCTCGGGGAACGCGGCTCACATCAACCGCTTCTTCTGCGTTCCCCAGGCGCGCTTCCTGGGGGTGACGCCGCAGGACATCATCGACTTCAACCTCCAGGACGCGACGCACGAGCTCCAGAAGGTCGACGTGAAGCGCGCGCAGGACGCGCTGAAGAACGACCCCTTCTTCAAGTCGCACAAGCCGTGGCAGAAGGCGCTCCAGCAGCTGCTGAAGATGGGCGTCCGCGCCGAGCAGCAGGCCCTCGCCAAGTGGGGCCTCAACTACGTGATCGAGGACTACCTGCCCCGCAAGCTGAAGGACAAGAAGTCCTTCCTCCCCTGAGGGTCGGGCGTGTCCTCCTCGGAGAAGCGCACGCGCCCCCGGACCCTGTGGCTGGTCCGCCATGCGCACGCCCAGCAGGCGCGCGAGGGGCAGCCGGATCGGGAGCGCCCGCTCTCGGATCGCGGTCGCGAGCGCCTCCTGCGCGCCGCCCGCGCGCTGGCCCCTCGCCTCGGGTCGGCGCCCCTGGTGATGACCAGCCCCTGGGAGCGCGCGGCCGCGACCGCAGAGGGCCTCGCGGGTGCTGCGACCGGCGCGCGCCTGGTGACGACGACCCGGCTGGCCGGGCCGCCAACGCCCAGCCTCCTCGCCCTCCTCGGCGCCCTC
>WTJQ01000562.1:4783-8792 GCA_011524785.1 Planctomycetota bacterium
GACCCGGCTGGCCGGGCCGCCAACGCCCAGCCTCCTCGCCCTCCTCGGCGCCCTCGAGGCCGAGGCCGTCGTCGCGGTCGGACACGAGCCTTGGCTCAGCGACCTGGCCGACCTGCTCACCGGGGAGCGCCCGGACGAGCCCCTGAAGCGGCTCGGAGCCGCTGAGTTGGCGGGTCCCCTAGCGCCGGGGGAGGCACGGCTGCGGCGCCTCTGGAGGCCCTCAGAGCTGCGGAGCGGCCCCTCAGCCCGCCCCTGACTGAACGGTCTCAAGGCAGACTGCCCGATCTGCCGACTTCCCGGAGTCCTCCCCCTCGGAACGACTCCGATGCCCAGCTCCCAGCACTCCCCCGCACGCGACACCTCCCTGCTCCTCTGGTTCGAGGAGTGCGGCCGCCTCGACGCCGAGCTCGTGGGAGGCAAGGGAGCCTCCCTCGGCGAGCTCTACCAGCAGCTGGTCCCCCAGGGGGTGCCGGTGCCCAACGGGTTCACGGCCACGGCCCGGTCCTACCGACGCTTCCTCGAGGAGAGCCTCGTCCCCGGCACCCTCGCGGCGTGCGAGGAGGTCGAGGGCCTTGGCGAGGTGAGGCTCCAGGCCGTTCGCGCCCCGCACCTGGGCGCGGCCCTGCAGCTCGTGTACGAGGGGGCCGATCCCGCCGATCCCCTCGACATCCACGCCCGCGCCCGGCTGTGCCGCGCCCTGATCGTGGCCGCGCCGATCCCCGCCGACGTGGAGGCCGCGCTCACGGAGGGCTACCAGGCCCTGTGCGCGCAGTACGGAGCGGAGGTCGACGTGGCCGTGCGCTCGTCCGCGACGGTCGAGGACTCCGAGGAGGCCTCCTTCGCGGGCCAGTGCGAGAGCTACCTCAACGTGCACGGCACGGACGAGGTGCTGCGACGCTGGAAGGATTGCTGCGCGAGCCTCTTCACCGAGCGAGCCGTCACCTACCAGATCGAGAAGGGGCTCTCCCCCCTCGATGCAGCGCTCGCCGTGGTCGTGATGAAGATGGTCCGCTCGGACCTCGCCACGAGCGGCGTCATGTTCACGCTCGATCCCGACTCCGGGCACCAGGGCGTGGTCCACATCTCGTCGAGCTATGGCCTCGGCGAGCTCGTCGTCCAGGGCAGCGTCTCCCCCGACCACTTCACGGTCTGGAAGGAGGGTCTGCGGCGTGGGCACGGCGCGATCGTCCACCGCCACCTCGGTGCGAAGGACATCGCGATGGTCTACGCCAACCAGGGCGGGATGGCGACCGAGAGCGTCGACGTGTCCTCCACGCGGCGTCGGGCATGGTCCCTGACGCGCGAGGAGATCCTCTCGCTGGCCTCCATGGCCCTGAAGATCGAGGAGCACTACGGGCAGCCGATGGACATCGAGTGGGCCAAGGACGGGCGCAGCCAGCAGCTGTTCATCGTCCAGGCACGCCCCGAGACGGTCCACTCGCACCGCGAGCCCAGCAAGCTGGTGCGCTACACCATGGAGCCCGGCCTCGTGGACCGCATGCGGCTCGAGGGGCGCGTCCTCGCCGAGGGTCAGGCCGTCGGAACGCGGATCGGCTCGGGTCGGATCCGCATGTACCGCTCCTACGAGGACGTGATCCTGAAGAAGCGGGAGCTGCGCAAGCGCATCGCGGCCGGCGAGCGGCTGGAGGACATCCCCTTCGAGGAGCGCGTGTTCGATCCCGGCGACGTGCTGGTCACCGAGATGACCACGCCGGACTGGGAGCCGATGATGAAGGACGCCTCCCTGATCGTCACCGAGAAGGGCGGCCGCACCTCCCACGCGGCCATCATCGCGCGCGAGTTCGGCATCCCCGCCATCGTGGGCTGCGAGGACGCGACGCGTCGGCTCCAGCCCCACCAGGAGGTGACGGGCACGTGTGCGGAGGGGGACACGGCCTTCGTGCTCGAGGGCGAGCACCCGTTCCAGGTGGAGGAGCACGAGATCGACCTCGACCAGGAGCTGCGGACCAAGATCAAGCTGAACGTCGGCTTCCCCTCCAAGGCGCTGGCCGACTCCCAGCTCCCCGTCGACGGCGTGGGGCTCGCGCGCCTCGAGTTCATCCTCACCAGCGAGGTCGGCGTCCACCCGCTCGCCCTGCTCCACTTCCACGAGCTCAAGGACTGGGCCGAGGGTGGCGACCTCGCTCCCGAGCTCGAGCCCTACCGCGAGCGCCTCGAGGCCGAGGGCCAGTACGAGGTCCGCATGATGCTCGGGGCCATCGACCGCCGCACGGCGGCCTACGCGGACAAGCGCCAGTTCTTCGTCGATCGCGTGATGGAGGGCGTGGGCCTCATCTGCGCAGCCTTCCATCCTCGCCCGGTGCTGGTCCGCATGTCGGACCTCAAGTCGAACGAGTATCGCGAGCTGCTCGGCGGGCGCGTGTTCGAGCCGGTCGAGGAGAACCCGATGATCGCCTGGCGCGGCGCGTCCCGGTACGTGGACCCCGCCTTCCTGCCGGCCTTCGAGATGGAGTGCGACGCCCTGCGCCTGGTGCGCGCGCGCCTCGGGCTCGACAACCTGCAGCTGATGGTCCCCTTCTGCCGCACGCCCGAGGAGGGCGCGGCCGTGAAGACCCTCCTGGAGGACCGCGGGCTCGGCGACGAGGCCGGCGTGCCGCTGTTCCTCATGATCGAGCTCCCCTCCAACGTCATCGAGGCCGATCGCTTCGTGGCCGAGATGGGCCTCGCCGGCGGCTCGATCGGCTCCAACGACCTGGTCCAGACCGTCTACGCGGTGAGCCGCGACGACCTGGAGGGCTACCGTCACCCGGTCGACGCCCGCTCGCCCGCGGTGCAGAGCATGGTGCGCGCCGCCGTCGAGGCGTTCCGTGCGCAGGGGCTCGAGATCGGCATCTGCGGGCAGGCCCCCTCGGACCACCCCGACGAGGTGCCGCCGTTCCTCGTCGAGTGCGGCATCACCTCCATCTCGGTGACGCCCGACACGGCCGTCGCGGTCCGGCTCGCCGTCGCCGAGGCGGAGGCCGCCGCGCGCGAGGACGAGGCCGCCGCCTGAGCGTGCGCCTCAGCCGATCCAGCCCAGGGGCGCGCGCTCGTAGGCGGGCGGCAGCCTGCGCAGGGAGCCGGCCCCGTCGCGGGCGAGGTCGGCACAGGCGCGCAGCAGCTCGGCCACGAGGGCCACGTACTCCGCTTCCGTCAGGGCGCCGTTGAACCAGGCCTCGGCGAGTCTCCAGCTGGCCTGCTGGAAGAGCGCCGAGGCCTCCGTGTGCGCCCGGCCGTCGAGCGACGCGAGCGAGGACAGGTCGGGGACCTTGGCGCTCGCGCTCTCCAGGGCTCGATGCAGCGCGTCCGCGGGCGCCTCGGGCCCGGCCACGGCGCGACCGCGCGCGACGTCGACGAGGACCAGGCGGCGTCCTCCCTCAGTGCCCGCCACGCGGAAGGAGCCCGTCACGCGGGGCGCCGTGGAGCTGCAGCCCGCGGCGGCGAGCAGGAGGGCCAGGGAGGCGAGGCGCACGGCACGACGGTGGCAACGCCCCAGGCTCTGATCAAGGTTCCTTCAGGGGTCCAGCAGCAGGCGCACCGCGCGCACGATCGTGTCGTCCTGCACGAAGACATCGAGCCTCCCGTCCTGCAGCTCGCCGCGCAGGTCCACGGGGCCGTCCTTGCCGGGGAGGCTCGCGAGGTCCAGCTGGATCATGGCCCTGTCGCCGCGGTTCCAGCGGCTGGGCGCACCAGGGAGGCTCGTGATGCGGGAGCCCCACGCCCAGCGGTGGCTCCCCTCGGCGACGCCGTACTCGAGGTTCACGCTGTCGTTGTCGGCCGCATGCCCATCGGACTCTAGGTCGAGCTCGAGCAGTGCCGCGCGGACCCCCCCGGGCGCGAAGCGGAACGTGTGCCGGAAGTTCTTGTCGGTGCCCGCGTCCCCCAGCGCCCGCAGCCCCTGCCCCCTGATCTCGAAGGTCCCGAACCCGCTCTCCTCATCAGCCATCGCCACGTCTTCGCCGCACTCCTCCAGGGCCAGGGCCGCACGTGGGACGAAGCTGCGGCGCGG
>WTJQ01000038.1 GCA_011524785.1 Planctomycetota bacterium
TAGTCTAGGGGCGTCGGATCGCTGGCCCGCCCTGGGATCCCTGGCACGCCCCATGAGACGCACCCTCCCGCTCCTCGCCGTCCCCTTCAGCCTCCTGCCCCTCATCGCCCAGGGAACGCAGGACCCCGTGGCACAGGACCAGGAGTCGGTCCTCACACGCGACGTCCTGGGACAGGTGCGCGCGGGCGGTGAGGCTCAGCTCCACGCGCTGATGCAGGGCTGCTGGCGGCTGATGGACGTCGCGCTGGTGGGCAAGCAGCTCCCGACGGGCCAGGCCAAGGGCTTCCTCGTGATCGAGGAGAGCTTCCTCGCCCTCGAGGTCCAGGCCTCCTGGGCCACCGAGAAGGTGCCCCTCCCCGACGCCTACCAGACGGTGTTCTCGGAGTACGCGCTGGATCGCAACGGCCTGATGAGCTGCACCTCGCTCATCGGCTCGTACCTCAACGAGACCGGTCAGGAGCTGATCTTCGAGCCGGGTGGAACGGCGCGCCAGTTCAACGTGGAGATGCCCACGCGCAACATGCTCGTCCTGAGCTCGCTCGAGGGGCCCAGCATGACGTTCGCGCGCAACCTGCCCAGTGCACCCCTGCGGCGCTCGATCCTGGGCGAGCCCCTCGCTGGTGAGGCGCCGAACCTCGACATCCTCGGTCAGCCCGAGCCGCTCGAGGACGAGGAGGTCGAGGCCACCATCACCGTCGAGACCGACATCTTCGGGCGGCCGATCCAGAAGCCGGTCGGCAGCTCGGACGACTGAGCCCCACCGCCCTGCCCAGCGAAGGAGCCCCGCGCGGAGTCGATCCGCGCGGGGCTCCCTGCTTGGGTCCGGACCCTCAGGGCCGAGGGCTCAGCACTGGCTGAAGCCGCACCCGTGGCACTTCACGCAGCCCTCCTGGAAGGCCAGGTTGCCGCTGCAGCTGGGGCACTTCAGCTTGTACTGCCCGACGTTGCGCGGCTGCGCCTCCAGGCCGGGGGCGGCGGGGGCCGGTGAGGGCGCCGCGTCGGTCGCCGGCGCGTTGGGGTCGACCCTGCCCAGGAGCAGCGCCTCGAGGCCGTGCGCGGCCTTCGCCGCCAGGTAGCGCTGGAGCCCCGTCGCCAGGCCGTCGGCCAAGGACATGATGCGCCCGTCCTTGGTCGGGACTGTGAGGCTCGAGCCGATCCCCGAGAACTGGGAGATCGCGCGCTCCAGGCTGCCGTTGGACCGGAGCCAGAGGCTCAGCATGCGGCAGATGGCCTCGAGGTCCGAGTTCGCGACGTCCCCTCCCTTGCCGAGCTGGGCGAACACCTCGCGCTCCATCCCGGTCACCGGGTCCACCGTGACCTTGATGTGCATGTTCCCGAAGGGGGTCATCTGCCGGATCCGGAGGCAGCTCATGATCTCCGGGAGCTTCATGGGCATCAGCTCCGCGGTCGAGCTGGTCGCGGCCGAGGTCGCCTCGGAGGTCTCCGAGGCAGCCTCCTGGGTCGAGGCCTTGAGGGCCATCGGCTGCATGTCGCGGCAGCCGTCGCGATAGACCGTGACGCCCTTCACGTCGAGGTCGATCGCCATCTCGTAGATCTTGCGGACGTCGTCGGGCGTCGCCGCGTTGGGGAAGTTGATCGTCTTGCTGATGGACGCGTCGCAGTTGCGCTGGAACGCGGCCTGCATGCGCATGTGCCACTCCGGCGTGATGTCGTGCGCGGTGACGAACAGGTCCTGGTGCGCCTGCGGGATGCCCTCGACCCCGTGCACCGTGCCGCGCTCGACGATGGAGTCGACCAGCTCCTCGCTGTAGTAGCCGGCCGCCTGGGCCGCCTCACGGAAGACGTAGTTGACCTCCCGCAGGATCGTCGGGTTGCCCTGGTCGTCCTTCATGATCTGGCGGTTGAAGGCCAGGCTGAACATGGGCTCGATGCCGCCGCTGCAGTCGGCGAGGATCGAGATCGTCCCGGTCGGGGCGACCGTCGTCGTGTAGCTGTTGCGGAGCTTGCGCCCCTGGGCCTCCCACTCGGAGCCCTCCCAGGCCGGGAACACGCCCCGCTCCTCGGCGAGGATCTCGCTGGCGAGGTGGGACTCCTCGTTCATGACGCGCATGACCTCCTCCCCGAACTGGAG
>WTJQ01000554.1 GCA_011524785.1 Planctomycetota bacterium
CCGACGCTCGGCGCGGCCTCGGGCTCCTCGACGGCCGCGAGGAGCGGCGGCGGGGTCGGACCCGGCGGCGCCTGCAGCTCGTCGAGGAAGCGCTGCGCCACGACGAGGAGGCCGAGGCCGACCAGCCCCAGGCTCGCGATCACGAGCGCGGCCCTCACGAGACGTCCTCCCGGTCGAGCCGGGCCTCGAGCAGCTCGGGGAAGCGCCCGTAGGCGGAGGCGTAGCCGTGCCGGGCCTCGATCTCTCGGATGCGCGCCAGGAAGCGCTCGTGCCCCGCCTCCAGCGCGTCGCGATAGCCGTCGTGACAGAAGTAGGTCCGGCACCCCAGGGGCCGCCCCTCGCGCGCGGTGCAGCGTCCCTCCACGTGGAACGCGCAGCGGCCCGGCGCCTCCGGGCGCGGCGGCTCAGGATGACGGGCCGCGCAGTAGTCGGCCTCGAGGGCGGTCGCCCACAGCTCGTGGCCCGCCTCCTCGAAGCGGCAGCACACGCCGCGTGCGAGGCAGACCGGCCGCCCTCCAGCGACCCACTCGTCCACCTCCTCGTACAGGGCCTCCAGCTCGGCGAAGGCCGCCGCCCGCGCCTCCGGGGAGGGCTCGACGCGGATGCCGGGGCAGACCGCGCGCGCGCGCTCGAAGGCCTCGGGGTCCTCGAGGACGCCTCGCCAGTACGGGAAGGTCCGGCAGTGCTCGGGACGCGCCTCGTAGACGCTGCAGGAGTTGCTGCCCTCGAGCAGCGTGCAGCGCCCGCCCTGCCCCTCGTCCCGCTCGCGGAGCGAGAGCAGCGTGCCGCCGGCGCCGTCGGGGAGGGTCCTCAGGTGCTGCGCCGTGAACGCCTCCACCGTGAGTCCGGCGGCAGCAGCGAGCGCAGGCACCTCGTCGGGCTCCACGCGGACCTGACCGCGCCCGACGGTGCAGCAGCGCCCGGAGCGCAGGCAGCTCCACCGGAACGGCACGGCAGCCGTGGTCCCGGGGTCGGCACTCATCCGCGCCCGCGGCGCCCGCCGTCGCCCTTGAAGTCCGCACGCCGCGCGCCCTCCACCTGGGCGCGCATGTCCTCGAGCAGCTCCTCCCAGCTCTGGTACCGGAGGTCCGCGTCCTTGGCCATCATCTTCTCGATGAAGTAGCGCAGGTGGGCCGAGTGCCCGCGGCCCTTGAGCTCCGGCGAGCTGAGCCGCTCCATCACGTGCTGGCGCAGGACGTCGTCGTCCTCCCCCGGCTCGAACGGCAGGCGCCCGATGGTCAGCTGGAAGAGGGTCGCTCCCAGGGAGTAGACGTCGGAGCGCAGGTCGGCGGCCCCGCCGCCCACCGCCTGCTCGGGAGCGAGGTACTCGGCGGTCCCGGTCGCGCTGTCGGCCGCGGTCTGCTCGCCCGCGGGCGCACAGAAGCCCAGGTCGATGAGCTTGACCTCGCCCCGCGGCGTGAGCATCACGTTGCCGGGCTTCACGTCGCGGTGCACGAGCCCGGCGGCACCGAGGTGCGCGAGGGCCTCGGCCACCTGCAGCACGATCTCCAGGGCCTGGGACTCGGGCAGCGGCTGGCTGCGCTCCTCGAGGAGCTCCAGCAGGGTCTGCCCCTCGATCCACTCGAGGACGGCGAAGACGGTCTCACCGGCCTTCTTGATCCCGTGGCCCTGGCAGAGGCCGGGGTGCGAGAGCTCCGTGAGCATCTTCGCCTCGCGGACGAACGAGCGCAGGGCGCGCGGGTCGCGAACGAGGCGCGCATCGAGGATCTTGAGGGCGACCGTCCGCCCTCCGTCGCGCTTGTCCCGGGCCCTGAAGACCTCGGCCGTGCCGCCGACGCCGAGCCGGCCGAGCACCTCGTAGCCGGGGAGGAGCGGCTGCTCGCCGGCGCGCGTCCGCCGGAGCAGGCGCACCTTGTCCTCGGTCCAGCCCGCGTGCTCGACGAGCAGGGCGTCGAGGGAGCCCCCGTCGCGGAGGCTCGGCAGGAGCCCGCGCGCCTGGTCGAGCTCGAGATGTCCGCGCTGGACCAGGAGGGCGAGGAAGCCCTCGTCGGGGTGCGCGCTCATGGGCGCAGCATAGCGGGCGCCGGGTCGGCGGCGGCGTGTGCCGGGACGAGACAGGTGCGGGCG
>WTJQ01000565.1 GCA_011524785.1 Planctomycetota bacterium
CGCACGCGCCGAGAGCCGCAGCGCGCGCGCGCGAGCGGAAGCGGCCCTCGAGGAGCTCGCCTCCGAGCCCACCACGACGGGCGCGGCCGCGGCCAGGATCCAGGAGGCGCTCGAGGCCGCGACGGCCGCCGCCAAGGAGGGCGATGCCGAGGCCGAGGCTCGGGCGACCGAGCGCGCGGCCCGCGCCCTCGACGAGGGCCTGGACGCCCAGGCACGCCTGGGCGACGCCCTCGAGGCCAGCCAGCAGGAGGGACGCGAGCGCTCCGAGCAGCTCGCCGAGGACCTCGAGCGCGGAGCTGCCGGCGCGGCCGCCGAGCGAGCCGAGGCCGCCGCCGAGGCCGTCCGGAGCGCCGCAGAGGCCCAGGCCCGAGCAGCCGAGGCAGCGGGCGCCCGCGAGTCACAGGGCGCGCGCGCCGAGGCGCAGGCCGCGGCCGAGGCCCTGGAGGAGGCGCTCGAGTCGATCGAGCAGGCGCTCCAGGACGCCACCGAGTCCGACGGGCGGCAGGCCGAGCGCGAGGCCCTCGCCGAGGAGCAGGCCGCGCTCCAGGAGCGAGCCGAGGCCGCCTCGGCCCAGGCCGCCACGCCCAGCATGCAGGAGCAGGCCCGATCGGCGGTGGAGGAGGCTCTCTCCCGTGCGGCCGAGGCCATGCAGCGTGCGTCACAGTCCCTCGGCCAGCCAGGAGAGGGACAGCAGGCGGCCGAGGCCCAGCGCGAGGCGACCGAGGCCCTCAACGAGGCGCAGCAGGCCTCCGAGGAGGGCGTCCAGCCGGCGACGGAGGAGCAGCGCCAGGCGGCGGCCGAGCTGGCTGCCGAGCAGGAGCGGCTTCGCCAGCAGATGCTCGAGCTCGCGCGCCGCAACGAGGAGCGCAACGACGCGGCCGACCAGCAGGCGCTCGAGCGCGCCCAGCAGAGCGCACAGCGAGCGCAGCAGTCCCTGCAGTCGGCGTCCTCCTCCAGCTCGTCCTCCAACGGAGAGCAGCAGTCCCCGCAGGATGGCGGTGCGCCCCCCGAGGAGCAGGACCCCGAGAGCGACCTGTCGGAGGCCCAGGACGAGGAGCGCCAGGTCGAGCAGGCCCTCGACGACGCCCTCGAGGAGCTCGAGGAGGAGGAGGAGCAGTACCAGCGCCTTCGCCAGGAGGAGCTGCTCTTCCAGATCAAGGACGAGGTCGAGGGCATGCTGACCGCGCACCGCGAGCAGATGGAGGCCCTCGTCGAGGCGGACTCCGGCCGTGAGCAGGGCGGACGCGTATCACGCCGAACGCGCATCACCCTGCGCGCCATCGCGCGCGAGGAGGAGGCCGTGGCCGCCCGCGCGACCAAGGTCGCGGACGCGCTGGAGGCCGAGGGCGTGCTCGTGTTCCACGAGATCGTCCGCACCGTGGAGGGTGACCTCGTCCGGATCGTGCGCGACCTCGGTGAGACCGGCGGCTACCAGTCGGGTGCTCGCGTCCAGGCGATGCAGCAGGACGTGGAGAACGCGCTCAGCTGGCTCCAGGAGGCGCTCGAGGAGGAGATGCAGCGCCGCGAGGAGGAGCAGCAGGAGCAAGAGCAAGAGGACCAGCAGCAGCAGGACCAGCAGCAGCAGGACCAAGAGGAGGCGCTGGTGCCCGACGCGGCCGAGCTGCGCCTCCTGCGCAAGCTCGAGGAGGACCTGCTCGGACGCGTCCAGCGCCTGCAGGACCTCCACCCGGAGCTCGAGGACCCCGAGGCCGAGCTGGATCCCCTCCTGCTGGAGGAGCTCACCCGCATGGCCTATCAACACCAGCGCATCGGCGAGCTCTTTCAGCAGTTCCGCCAGCGCCTGGGGGTCCCGGACCCCGACTGAGCCTCGCAGGGCCCGTTCGGCGCCCCGCTCCTCGCGGCTCCCCAGAGGGCCGACCGCCCGCAGTCTCGCCCGAAACCACCCCGACGCACCTCCAGACGGGATCGCCGAGCGGCCCGTGCTACTCTTCGACACCGGCGGCGCAAGCCGCGCCCCTCCTCTCTCGAGGACCCTCGATGCGCTTCGAACCCACCCGACCGACCCTCCTGACGGCCAGCGTGCTCGCCGCACTGGTGCACCTCGCCCCGGCCGCCCAGGCCCAGGA
>WTJQ01000131.1 GCA_011524785.1 Planctomycetota bacterium
GCCCCCGAGCCGGTGCCCCTGCTGCTCCAGGACATCAAGAAGGGGTCCCACGCGAACCGCAAGTTCGGATTCCAATTCGCGCCGCCCAAGGGCTGGAACAACATCGCGCTGAAGACCGACGAGGCCTACCTCGGCGCCAAGTACACGTCGGACAAGAAGTACTACTGGACCGACCCCCGCCTGAAGACGACCTCGACGCACGTCCCCGAGCTGATGGTGGTGTGCTTCGCCCGTGAGGACGAGGAGGGCGGCAAGGCCCGGCGGAGCGAGGACGACGACGGGACGGTGACCTACGAGATCGTCAACCCCTACAAGACCCACGAGGAGTTCCTCGAGAAGACCGTCAGCTCCGGCTTCTACAAGGACTCCACGGAGGAGGACGAGGTCAACGGGATCAAGGTCACCAAGAACGTCTACATCTGCGCGAACGGCGCCACCGAGGAGCGCTACCGGTACCTCGTCGCCTGGGTGTTCCACGGCGAGGGCATCGACTACGCCGTGCAGATGGACGCGCTCGTCGACGAGTACAAGGGCCTCAAGCGCACCATCGAGCGCACGCTCAAGTCGTTCGAGCTGATCGAGCGCACCGGCGAGGACATCGCCTCGGCCCAGCGCCAGAAGTTCGTGTCCTTCAGCGACATGAACAAGGGGGACGCCAAGGAGCGCAAGTCCAAGCGGGTCGAGTCGGAGTCCTGGCTCCGCACGCGTGCGATGGAGAGCCTCCCCCCCGACTGGGACAGCAGCGAGGTCGATGGCGTCCTGCTCCTCAGCCACACCGACCCCAAGACCACCAAGCGCTTCGGCGAGCACGTCTCGGCCATGTACAAGTGGTTCGACAAGACCTTCGACTACGTCGGCAAGGGGCAGTACGTGCGCATGCCGATCCTGCGCATCTGCGCGGACCGCGAGGAGCGCTTCGCGCTCGGACGCGGGGTCAACGACGGCGAGGCCGGCGGCTACACCTACGACCGGCGGGACCTCGAGATCTACCTGGAGAAGCCCCAGGGCGGCTGGATCGGGCGCGAGATCGACCAGCTGAACGAGCGGCTCCTGTGGCTGTGGTTCAGCGACCGGGACTGGGACGTCTTCGATGCCATGCCCGGGTGGCTCCAGAGCGGCCTCCAGTTCGTGATCCGCGGGGCGCGCCCGGACGGGCGCAAGATGGGCTTCCGCGAGAACGACGCCGACCGCATCAACACCAAGCAGTTCCAGGGACAGGACCAGGGCATCACCCCGCGGGAGATGCTGACCCTCAAGCAGGCCGACTACAACGGCCCCGAGGCCAACCGCTACCTGTCCCAGGCCACGGCCTTCGTGCGCTACCTGCTCTCCCCGGAGTCCCGCCGCGACAAGCTCGCCAAGGACTTCCTCGAGGACTACCTCGTCGCCCTCAAGGAGGTGACCCAGGAGGTCCAGGACAAGTACGAGGCCGAGCTGGACGCACAGCGTGGTCCCGAGACCGAGGAGGAGGAGGAGCAGATGATGCAGCGTCGTCGTGAGATCTTCGCCCGCTCCGAGGCCGAGATCCTGGAGGGCGCCATGGAGAAGGCCTTCTCCAAGTGGAGCGACAAGGACTGGAAGAAGCTGAACGACAACTTCCTCCGCTGGCTCTGAGCGCCCCCGCGCCCATCCCACAGCCAAGACCCAGCGCCGCAGCCAAGACCCAGCCCAGCCACCGCGAATCGAAGCCAGCCGCATGCGCCCCCGGTGGGGCGCCGGCAACAGCACCGGAAGGAGCCATGACCATCGCCCCCATCGCGAGCCTCCGCACGCTCGCCGCCTGCACCCTCATCAGCCTCGCCACCGCGCCCCTGGGCGCAGCCGACATCCTCGAGCTCAAGGACGGCCGCGTCCTCGACGGGTTCCAGATGGAGTGGGACGACGAGGACGTGATCGTGCACCTCGAGAACGGCGACCTGCGTGTCCCTGGCGACATGGTCCAGACGATGCTCGACGAGGAGGGAGCGGCCTTCGTGCCGCGGACCGACGAGGAGCGCGAGAAGTACGCCGAGGGGCTGGTCCCCTTCGAGGGCAAGTGGATCCCCATCGAGAAGCGCCGCAAGGCGATCGAGAAGAAGATCGAGGAGCAGCGGGAGCGCATCGCCGAGGACCGGGCCCACTCCACGTGGGGCAACCGGCGCTTCGACGAGACCAAGAACTTCCTGTGGGAGTACACCGTCCCGCAGCACATCATCGAGGCCTTCCAGGCGCGCTGCGAGAACTACTACACCCAGTTCACCAAGGACTGGAAGGTGAAGCGCACCGGGCGCGAGAAGATGCGGATCCGCTTCTTCCAGAGCGGCCGCGAGTTCAACAAGACGGCGGCCGGCGGCGGCGGCGGGGCGCTCGCGTACTTCGTGATCATCCCGCCGTACGAGATCTGCATCTTCTACGACCGCACGAGCTTCGAGTTCACCGAGATGGTGCTCTACCACGAGCTCTCGCACTACCTGCAGAAGCTGATCAACCAGGAGTTCCGCATCCCCCACTGGCCGGGTGAGGGCGTGTCCGAGTACTACGGTGGCGCGCTCTGGAACGACAAGAAGAAGGGCCTCGACATCGGGCTCATCCAGGAGGGGCGCCTGAGCTCGGTCCTGAGCCAGTTCGACGGCGGCAAGCGCTTCTCGCTCGTGGAGATGCTCTCCCAGCCCAAGTACGAGGACTACTCGTGGGGCTGGACGCTGGTGCACTTCATGATGGGCGACAAGCGCTACAAGAAGGGCTTCCAGAGCTACCTGAAGGGCATCGCGAACGACCGCAAGGTCAACCGCATCAAGATGGGCCTCGGCGCGCAGATCATCGACGGGATCGAGCCCGCCGAATCGGTCGAGTACTTCAAGAAGTCCCTCAAGCTGAAGAGCGACGAGGACGTGGCGACCTTCGAGAAGGAGTGGTACGCCTACATCGACGAGGCCCTGCGCAAGGAGCTCCTCGACAGCGTCACCGGGCTCGAGAAGGCGGCCGTCAGCGCCCTGCAGGACGGCAAGCGCCTCAAGGCCAAGCGCCTCTTCCAGGAGGCCATCGACGCCGGCAGCGTGAACCCGACCATCTACGGACGCTACGCGAGCATGATGCGCGCGCTCGGCGAGGGCGGGAAGGCCCGCGACCTGCTCAAGCGCGCGGTCGAGCTCGATCCGCTCGAGGCCACTTACTGGTGGCAGCTCGGCGAGGTCACCGAGGACGCGGACCCGTCGGAGGGCGAGCGCATCAAGAAGCTGGCCCTCGAGCTGGACCCCTCGGTCGACGACAACGTGATCGACTTCGGCGGCCTCGAGAACAGCGACGGCTGACGGGCCAGGCGAGGCGGCAGGTCGGGCTCAGGCTCAGGCTCGCAGGGACTCAGCGAGCCTGCTCGGCCGCACCTTCCAGCGACTCGCGCACCTGCTCTCGGACCTGCAGCCCGCTGATGCGCCAGCTCAGCGGGCCCTCTGCCTCGGGCCGCGCGGAGATCGTGACCTCGCCGCGGTAGCGCGTCCTTCGCGCGTGCTCGTGGCCGAAGTGGATCACCCGCCCATCGACCCGCCACTCGCTGTCGACGACGAAGCTCGCTCCCGCGGCCGAGGCGCGCGCGGAGGGCCGGGCAGCCAGGACGTCGACGCGCTCGACCCGACAGACGGCCCCGCCCTCGTCCGCCATCACGAGGCTCTCCCGGATGCCCTGGTAGAGGGGCTCCAGCAGCTCAGGGGTCACGCTGCTCGCAAGGGCCCGGAACACCCCCTGCTCGGTCGTGGCGTCGAACCCGGCGTAGACGCGCCGCAGGAGCTCGTCATGGAGCGAGCGCGCAGCATCGCCACGGGGCACGGCGATCCGCGTCGGCCCCGCGAGGGTCCACCAGGTGCACACGAGCAGGCCAAGGACTGCCGCTGTGGTCGCGCTGAGGCGCCGCCCGCCGTGAGCAGCCATGCCTGCGAGGCCGCCGGCCATCGCGAGCAGGAGCAGGGGCAGCGCCTCGCCGGACGCGTTGCCCGAGCCCTGCGCGGCCAGTGCGGAGGGCGCGAGGTCGAGGCCGCGCTCGGTCGGCGCGTGCCAGGTCCAGGCCGGTTCGTCCGGTACCAGGACCACGTAGTCGAAGGCCCCCTCGGCGCGGAGGTGGACGGGCATCTTCGGCGTGCCGCCACGCGTGTCGGCCGCGAAGCGCAGCCACTCCACCTCGACCGAGGCCGGCGTGGCCGGTCCCGCCAGCTCCAGCTCCACCGTGAGCGAGGGCTCGGCCCCGTAGGCTCCGGCGAACGGCCCCAGCACCTCGAGCGTGGTGCCCCTGGCCAAGGCCGACTCCCCATCCAAGCGAATGCGACCGAGCTCGGGCAGCGCGCGCCCGGCAGCGCGCAGGAGCTCCGCTCGCGCCTCCTCGGTCAGCACGGGCTCGAGAGGTGCAGCGAAGCCGAGCCACTGCCCGAGGACCTGCTGCTCGCCGTGCAGGAAGGCGCGAACTCCGCCGCCCTCGATCGAGAGCTCGAGGAACACAGGAGGGCCCGGGTGCGGGGCGAGCAGGCGACTCCCAGCCCTCGGATCCGTCGCCGCCTCCAGGGCTCCGGCTCGCGAGGCCGCCACGCGGAGGAGCAGGGCTCCGAGGACCCCCACGCAGCGCCTCACTCGCCGTCCCCCGCGCTCTCCTCCGGCGGAACGGGGTCCGCCGGTCCAAGCGCCTAGAGCAGCTGCCGCGTGGTGTCGACCCAGCGGCCGGTCGGCTCGAGGACGAGATAGGCCTCGAGCACCTCGCGGGCCTCGCCCGTTCGCTCGGCGCGCACGAGGGCGTCCGCGAGCCGGACGTGGAGCGGCTCGGGCAGCTCGACCCCGTCGAGGCGCAGCGCATCGACGACCAGGTGCCACTGCTCCGCGGCCTCGGCGAACGCGCCGCGCGCGTAGAGCACGTGCCCGAGGAGCAGCCGCGCATCGACCGCGCCGGGATCCAGCGCGAGGGCCCGCGTGAGGCGCTCCTCCACGCCCTCGGCGGAGCCTCCCTCGAGCAGCTCCCCGGCCTCCCGGACGAGGATGGAGGCCTCGACGAGGCCCGCACGCGGATCGTCGGGGCTCAGGCGCAGTGCCTCCTCGACGAGCTCTCGGGCGCGCGCGGGGCCGTCCTCCGACACCGCGGCCAGCGCGGCCTCGAAGCGGCTGGCCGCCTCGTCCTCGAGCACGCGCGCTCCCGTTCCCAGGCCGGCGTCGTCGAGCCCGAGCGCACGCGCGCGCAGGAAGTGGCTCAGGGCCAGCTCGCGGTGCCCCTGGGCGAGGGCTACGACGCCGGCGTTCTTGTAGTGCAGGGACACCTCGGCCCGCAGGTCCTTGCCCGCGGCCAGGACGGCCTCGTACTCGGTCAGGGCGCTCCCCCACTCCCCCGCGGTCATGAGGGCATCGGCGAGGAAGACCCGGGCGTCCACGTCGAGCGGGTCCCACTCCAGCGATTGGCGGGCGTGGTCGAGGGCCTCGGCCTTGTCCGTCGCCATGAACGAGCGCCCCACCAGCAGGTGGGCCTGGCCGAGAGCACGCCCCACGTAGGGCAGCTCGGGATCGACCTCGAGCGCGCGTTCGAGGAGGGCCAGCCCGGCGCGCGCCCCGCCCTGGGTGGAGAGCAGCTGGACGGCCCGTGCGCGGAGGAGAGCCGGCCCCGGCTCGGCCCCCTGGAGCGCTGCCGAGGCCGTGGCCAGCTCGGCCTCGGCGGTCTCGGCCATCCCCGCCCAGGCGTGCAGCTCGGCACTCACCGCCGTGACGCTGGGGTCCCCGGGAGCGGCACGCCGCGCCTCGGCGAGGGCGCGCTCCATCGCGGGGCGGTCGTCCTGGAGCAGCGCCAGGCGCGCGGTCAGCAGGCTGGCCTCGGGCTCCTCCGCGACGCGGACCGCCGCAGGGACGAGGGCCGCCGCCGCGGTGGCGTCGCCCCTCCCCAGGGCCTCTCGCGCCTCGGCGACGCGCGGGTCCGAGGAGCGGGCCAGCAGCGCGGGCGGGGCCAGGGCGGCCTCCCCCTTCGAGCTGGGATCCGGGCCGTCCGCGCCTCCGCCGCAGGAGGCGAGCAGCCCGAGGAGGAGGCCGGCGCCCGCGAGCGGGGAGTGGGGAGCTCGTTGATCCAGCATGGCGGGGTCGAAGGACGCGGGGCGCTGCACTCAGCGTACGAACGCAGCATCGCACGCCCCCCACCGGGCCGGCAACTGGACGCCGCCGCCCCGCGGCGGCCATGCCGTCGATACCCTGCGCCCGTGCGCTCCGTCCGCTTCGTCACCTACGGCTGCAAGGCCAACCAGTACGACACGCAGGTCCTGCGCGAGGCCCTCGTGCGGCGCGGCCTCGAGGAGCAGGACCGCGAGGCCGAGCTCGTCGTCGTCAACACCTGCACGGTCACGGCCGAGGCGGGGCGCAAGGCGCGCCAGCTGATCCGCCGGATCGGACGCGAGACCCCGGGGACGCGGATCGCGGTCACGGGCTGCCTCGCGGAGTCCGAGCCCGAGGTCCTGCGCGAGCTGCCGGGCGTCGACTGGGTGCTCGGGAACGGCGAGGCCAAGCGTCCGGTCAACTTCCTGCGCGAGCTCGGACACGACATCGATCCCGAGGAGCTCGGGATCCCGGCAGGCGTCACGGAGTTCGCGGGGCACACCCGCGCCTTCCTGAAGATCCAGGACGGCTGCGACATGGCCTGTGCCTTCTGCATCATCCCGAAGGTGCGCGGACGCTCCGTCAGTCGCAGCGCCGAGGAGCTGGAGGCCGAGGTCGCACGCCTGGTCCGCGCCGGACACGTCGAGATCGTGCTCTGCGGCATCCACATCGGGCACTGGGGCCTGGACCGCGGCAGCCGCCTCGCTGAGCTCGTGCGGCGTCTCGCCGTCCTGCGGGTGGAGGACGACGAGGGCCGCTCCCTCCCGTTCCGCGTTCGGCTGTCCTCCATCGAGGCGACCGAGGTCGACGACGACCTCCTCGCGGTGTTGGCCGACCGCCCCGATCGCGTCGCCCCCCACCTCCACATGCCGATGCAGTCGGGCTCGGACGCCGTCCTCGCGCGCATGAACCGCTGGTACGACCGCGCGACCTACCTGGCGGCCTGCGATCGGATCCGGCGGCGCCTCGACCGTCCGGCCTTCACCGCGGACGTCCTCGTCGGCTTCCCCGGCGAGGGGGAGCAGGAGTTCGCAGAGACCCTCGCCGCCGTCGGCGAGGCCGGTTTCGCGCGGCTGCACGTGTTCCCGTTCTCCCCCCGCCCGGGCACCGAGGCCGAGTCGATGCACGACCGTCCGGACCCGATGGCCGTCCGCGAGCGCCGCGCGGCCCTCTCGGAGGCCGCGGACGCCGTGGCGGCCGCGTACGGCGAGAGCCTCGTGGGGGCCCGCGACACGGTGGTCCTCGAGGGCTTCGTCGGGCTGTCCGGGCGCTATCAGCGCGTTCGGGTGGCTCCGGAGGAGCTCGAGGGACTGCCTCGCGCGGTCGAGGTGGTCCTCGCTCGTTCCGAGGAGGGCCCCGGCTTCGTCGGGCTCGACCCGCGCCCCGTCGCCTGAGCGCGGTGACGTCCCGCCAGGCGCCGCGGACCGGCCCCGTGGCCCTATGATCCGCGCATGGGTCACGCCGATCCCCAGGCCGAGCGCGCTGCGCTGGCACGCGCCCTCGCCCGCGAGCTCGGGCGACGGGCCTTCCACGGGGAGCGTGGTCTCGCTCCGCCAGGCCCGCTGGATTCTCTCCCGCGCCGCGGGTCCGACGCCGGCGACGCGCGGACTGTGCCCAGTGCGCCCCCTGGGACCGAGCAAGCGGTCGAGACCTCTCTCGCCACCAGCCAGCCGGAGAGTGGACGCCCGGCGCGTGGTCCCGCCGAGTCCGGGCGCGAGCCCGGCGCGATGCCCCCCAAGCCGCAGGGCGAGCTGACTCCTGCGGAGGTCGACGACCGTCGAGCCGCCGTCGCTGCTCGCGCGGCGCGTGCCGGCTCCCTGGATGAGCTCCGCGCCGCGGTCGCCGACTGCACGGCCTGTGGCCTCTGCGCCTCACGGACCCAGACCGTGTTCATGGATGGCACCGGCTCGCGCGGGGTCGTCTTCGTGGGCGAGGCCCCGGGCGAGCAGGAGGATCGGACCGGGGTCCCCTTCGTGGGGCCCGCTGGCCAGCTCCTCACGGACATCGTCACCAAGGGCATGGGGCTGCGCCGCGAGGAGGTCGCCATCGCCAACGTCCTCAAGTGCCGTCCCCCCGGCAACCGGGACCCCAGGCCCGAGGAGAAGGCCATCTGCACCCCGTGGCTCGAGCGGCAGCTGGAGCTCCTGGGAGCGCGGGTCCTGATCCCGCTGGGCAAGCACGCCTCCGGGCACCTCCTGGGGACTCCGGACGCCTCCATGGGGTCCATGCGAGGCCGGAGCCACCAGCGGCCGGATGGCACTCAGGTCATCCCCACCTACCACCCGGCATATTTGCTCCGCAATCCGGGCGACAAGCGGCTCTGCTGGGCCGACATCCAGGTCGCCATGGACGCGGCAGGCATCCCGCGCCCAGGGCGCTGAGAGGGTCCTTGGGGCGCAGACCGGGCGATGTTCGTCGGGGCGGCCCCGACTCGTCCCACTGCGGCCCGCAGGCCTGCGGGCTCCCGGGCAACTGACTACTCGCCGACCCAGGCCGCCCGCGATGCCCCTCGCTTCGGGCGCGCCCCGAGGGGCGCCGGATGCCCCCGAGGATCGGAGTGCGGCACGTCCAGCGGTCAGCCGGATCTCGCCCCGCCCGAGAGCAGGGCATCGGGGGCCACCGGCGGCCAGAGGGGCCGCGACCCGTGGCGTTGACCCTCCCTCCGGCCAGGGGTATGCTCC
>WTJQ01000109.1 GCA_011524785.1 Planctomycetota bacterium
CTGCGGGCTGACCGCCCACCAGCAGGCCCAGCCCGCGGCCGACGCTCCCGACGCCCTCGAGCTCCGCCTCCAGGGCCGCGAGACCCGGCTCCCGGGGCGCCAGGGTGCGCGCCTCGGCCAAGGCCTCGTCGCGCGCGCGCCCACTCCCGAGGTTCGAGCCAGGGCTCGCGGCGCCTGCGTCCCGCGCGCGCAGCGCCTCGTACGCCTCGCGACCCCGCCGCACGGCGGCCACGCCCTCGACGCGTGCGTGCCCCGCCCCGTCGAGCTGGACCAGCCAGGACGACGGCAGCCCGCGCCCGCTCCCGCGCAGCCAGGCGAGGTTGGTCGGGAGCCAGGCCAGGATCTCCGCGCCGCTCGCCCGCGGACGGTGGACGATCCAGGGGTCCCGATCGGTCAGCGGACGCGGCACCGGCTCCAGGTGCTCCCCCAGCGCCACGAGCCGAGCGGCGATCCCTGCGGGGGACTCCAGGCCGAGCGGCGCGAGGACCTCGGTCAGCGCGGCACTCGCCCCGAAGCGATCCGGCTCGAGCGCAGGACAGGCGTCTCCCCCGATCAGGATCCACTGGGTCCCGTACTGGAAGACGCCCGTCCAGGGGAACGAGGCGGCGAACGCGTCGACCACGGCGCGCGCGGTCTCGGGAGGGAGGGCGTGCGGCGGGACCCACTGGCAGAGCAGCCCCCCCGGCGCGAGCGCCTCGCGCGCCAGCTCGTAGAAGCCGCGCGTGTAGAGGTGGACCGCGCCCGGGGCGTCCGGGAGCAGCGGCTCCATGGTGATCAGGTCGAACGCGTCCGGCCGGGTGGCCAGCGACCGGCGACCGTCCCCGACCGTCACGCGCACCCGCGGATCCTGCAGCACGTCGCCGTTCACGGAGGCGAAGTGGTCCGCCTGCTCGATGACCTCCGCGGAGAGCTCGAGGACGTCGATGGACTCGACCTCGGGGTGCCGCGCGAGGGCACCCGCCGTGGTGCCGGTCCCGAAAGCCAGCACGGCGGCGCGGCGCGGTGCGGGATGGAGGAGAGCGGGCAGGTGACCGAGCGCGCGCATGTAGGCGTAGTCCGGGCCGGTCGCCGTCGCACGGAACGCGTCCGTGAGGAGCGTGCGCTCGTCGCGCACGCGGTCGTGCACGACCGTCACCGCGTAGGCCCGCCCCTCGGCCCGAGCCAGCACCTCGAACTCGGGGCGCGAGAGCGCGGGGGACACCGCGCTCGGGGAGCCGAGGACGAGCAGCCCCGCCGCGGCCGACGCGATCGCCGCGGAGGCTGCGCGCGCCCCGAGCCGGAGGGCGAGGACCAGAGCGCCGAGCAGCGTCGCTGCCAGCAGCCCCTGGAGCCCGAGCACGCCCGTGCCGAACCAGAGCAGGGGGAGCGCGACGAGGGCGGCGCCGATGATCTCCGCGCGAAGGAGATCGCCGAGGACCCTGCCCCGCTCCCCGGCGACCTCCCGGTGGACCAGGGGCACGAGAGCCCCCAGAGGGAGCAGCGGGAGACCGAGGAGCAGAGCGCCCCGCATCCCGCCCAGCGACTCGCTCAGTGCGTGCAGGGTTGGCGCGCGGCGGCCACGTGGGAAGAGTGGCGGGAGCAGCAGCGCCCCGAGCCCCAGCAGGGTCAGGCTGGCGGCCAGGGCCGCAGTGCGGTCCCCGTGCATGGCCCCGAGGTCGAGGGCCGCGAGGCGCAGGACGACCGCCTCCGCCACGAGGGTCCAGGCCGTCGCCACGGCGACCAGAGCGGCGCCCTCGGTGGGCGACAGGGAGTGCTCTTCGGTACGCGCGTCCCGGTGGCCGACCGGAGCCTGGTCGCGGCCCGTGACCACGCTCGCCTCGGGTCGCACGAGTGCGAGGATCCCGGCCAGGAGCCCAGCGGCCGCCGCGACCAGGGCGAGTCCGTTCGCTCCGGCGCGAGCCGCCGCCGCCTCCGCAGGCCCCACGAGGGTCACGAGGCCCCCCAGCAGGCTGGCGGCCCACAGGATGCCGACGCTCGCGCCGGCGCCGCGCGCCAACGCCGGCAGGAAGGCCCCCTGCCCGACGGCGCAGAGGAAGCACGCGGTCCAGATCCAGCCGCCAGCCCCGACGCTGGCGCCGACCCC
>WTJQ01000301.1 GCA_011524785.1 Planctomycetota bacterium
CCTAACAGCCGGCCGGGCGCTGGGTGCGGGGATCGACGCCCTGCTGTCGGGCCTGCCCCTGCTCGCCCCGGTCGATGGTCGCGGGGTCCGCATCGAGGCTGGGAGATACACCCTGTTGGACGAGTCGTACAACGCCAATCCCACCTCGACCAAGGCGGCCCTCGAGGCCCTGGCGACCATGCCCGAGGCCGAGCGCCGCGTCGCCGTGCTCGGTCGCATGCACGAGCTTGGACCCAGGGCGGGAGTCCTGCACAGAGAGGTGGGGGCCGCTGCGGCCAAGGCCGGGCTCGGGCTGCTCGTGACGGTCGACGCCGATGAGATCGCGGAGGGGGCCGTGCGCGCCGGTTTCGAGGGCAAGCTGCGGCGTTTCTCGACCCTGGAGGAGGCTCGCGCGGGCCTCGAGGCTCAGCTCGAGGACGGCGACGTGGTGCTCCTCAAGGGCAGCCGCGCGGCGGGCCTGGACGAACTCGTCCGTCACCTGCAGGGATCGGCCGAGGAGCCTGCGCTGGCCTGATGCTGATCGAGCTCCTCAACGACCTCGCGGGGGTGTCGCTGTTCGGCTACATCAGCTTCCGTGTCGTCATGGCGGTGATGACGGGCTTCGCCCTGGCGCTGGTGCTGGGCGGGCCGACCGTCCGCTGGCTGGCGGCGCGCCGCATCGGGGAGCGGTCGGACAAGAACGACCTGGCGCAGGTGGCGTCGGTGGACTCCGGCAAGGCCGGCACCCCGACCATGGGGGGCTCCTTCCTGATCGCCGCGCTGCTGGGCTCGGCGCTCCTGTGGTGCCGGCTGGACAACGTGCACGTGGTGCTCGGCCTGGTCCTCGTGGCCGGGCTCGCGGCCGTGGGGTTCGTGGACGACTGGATCAAGCTCACCGACCGCACCCGGAACGGCCTGAGCCCCCGCGGCAAGCTCATGGGCCAGCTCGTGATCGGTCTGTTCGTCGTCGGGGCCATGGCCTGGACGGCCCATGCCTCCGATCGCTACAGCCTGCTCGCGATCCACCCGCCGTTCTTCAAGGACTGGACCCTGGAGCTGGGGGGCTCGACCCTCGGCGTGGCGCTGTTCGTGGCCATCGGGTGGGTCGTCGTCGCCGGGACCTCGAACGCCATCAACATCACCGACGGGATGGACGGGCTCGCGGCGGGCTGCACCATCCTGGCCGCCGCGGCGCTCGCGGTGTTCTGCTACGTCACCGGGCGCTGGGACTGGACCGGCTACCTGGGCATCCCGCACGTGCCCGAGGCCTCCGAGATGACCGTCATGGGCGGCGCCCTGATCGGGGCCACGGCCGGCTTCCTCTGGTTCAACGCGCCGCCCGCGCGCGTGTTCATGGGGGACTCGGGGGCGCTGCCGCTGGGAGGCCTGCTGGGCTGGATGGCCCTGGTCTCCAAGCAGGAGCTCCCGCTGGGCCTGATCGCCCTGGTCCCGTTCGCCGAGCTCGGGTCCAGCGCTCTCCAGCGCTTCTCCTACCGAGCCACGGGCAGGCGCGTCTTCACGATCGCGCCCCTGCACCACGGCCTCAAGGAGCACGGAGGCATCTTCCGCCGCTCGCCCACCGGGGGGATCCCGGAGACCACCGTCGTCGTCCGCCTCTGGATCGTCGCGGCCCTCTCCGGCCTCGCGAGCCTGGCCCTGCTCAAGGTGCGCTGACCCATGGCACGCTTCCGACGCCGCCCCGGGACCGCCGCTGCGGCCGCGACCGCCTCCGAGACCCAGCTCGGCCTGTTCGAGCGGCTCGAGGTCGTCACCCGCCCGCGCAGCTCCGACGCCAGCCCCGAGGCGCGGCGCCTCTTCTACGCCGTCCTCGGCCTGCTGGCCCTGGGCTTCCTGCTCCAGGTGAGCCACGCCTCGACGACCCTGCCCGAGGCCCTCTTCCGCGAGCACCTCGCCAGGCTCGCGGTCATGCGGGGGATCGCGCTGCTCCTGATCGTGGGTCTGTGGCAGCTCGGGACCGAGCGCCTCAAGGCAGTGGCTCCGGCCCTGGCGGTGCTCGCGCTCCTCCTGCTGGTCGCGGTCTTCGTGCCAGGGCTCCAGCACAAGATCAACGGCTCGCGCCGCTGGGTCGACCTGCCCCT
>WTJQ01000559.1 GCA_011524785.1 Planctomycetota bacterium
TCCTCGAGGACCGGCGCCAGCTCGAACGAGGTCTCCTCGCCCGTGGAGGGATCGCGCTCGAGGATGCGAGGGACCAGGACGCTCAGTCCGGTCGGGCTCGTGGCGGAGGCCACGATGGCGCCAGGCATGTGGAGCAGCCGACGCGGGCCATCCGGCGTCTGCACGTCGGAGGTGATCATGAGGGGACGCAGGGAGCGATTGACCACGGGAAGGGCTGCGAACCAGGCCTCGAGGTCGGGTCCCGGCGGGTTCGCCACGATGTCCACGACCGTGTGGTCCGGGTCGTAGACCGCGCTGCGGAAGCCCGGGTCCGCCAGGGCGTCCGCGAACGTGTACTCCGCAGGGAGCGGGTAGAGAGCGAGCTCGCGCGCCGCGAAGCGAGCAGCGTCCTGGGCGGACTGCTGGACGGCCATCCAGCGACCGATGGACATCATCCCCGCGACGACGAGGTAGAGGGCGAGCGAGATCAGGGCGAACTCGACGGCGACGCCTCCATGCCTGGCGGTCCTCCCAGTCACCCACGCGTGCTTCACGGGCCTGTTCATCCGGCGAGCGTCATGGGGATGAAGGCTAGGAGCCCGAGGAGCATCGCAGGCGCGTAGGCCATCTCGCGCTCGCCGCGGCCTCGGAGAGCGAGGGCCAGGAAGCCACCCGCGACCGCGCATGCGGCGCAGAACACCAGGAAGGGCTGCAGGCCCAGGGTCAGGCCGAGCGCCATCATCAGCTTGGTGTCCCCGCCCCCGAACCAACCCCTGCGGAAGAGGGGGAGGGTGATGCACGAGGCGACCACCAGGCCGAGAACGGCCTGTGACCATCCGAGCGGATGGTGACCCAGGGCGGTCAGGACGCCGGCGACGAGGAAGAGCACGCCAGGGATGGCGTTCGGGATCGTCCTCGTGCGCAGGTCCGTGACCACGGCACAGCAGGTCGCAAGCAGCGCGAGGGTGTACATCAGTAGGGAGGGATCCCCCAGCCCGATGGGCTGAGGGACCCCGCTCCGGCTACTCGGAATCCGCTACTCCGCCTCGAGGACGAGACCGGAAAGGTCGTAGCCCAGGTTGTTGCCCAGGCGGGGCGTGTCCGAGTTCGTCGCGATGGCAGCCGTGTCGACCGTGATGGAGCCCGTCGCCGGGTTCGTGGTCTCGACGATCTTCGAGCTGGTCAGCGGGCCGTTGTCATCGGCGTGGGCACCCGGCATCACGGAGGCCACGGCACCGAACATGTCACCGACCTTGCAGCCCATGATGGACACGCTTGCGGTGGACATGAGTGAGACTCCGGCCGCCAGGAGGGCGTACTCCAGGAGAGCAGCGCCCTTCTCGTTGCGGAGCAGCGAGCGCATCATTCAGCTTCGAGAACGAGGCCAGTGATGTCGACGCCGAGGTTGTTGCTGATGCGGGAGGTGTTGGTCCCGGTCGCGATGGCGGCGGTGTCGACGGAGATCTGGCCGGTGTCGGCACCGGTGGTCTCGATGATCTTGCCGCTCACGATGGGGCCGTTGTCGTCGGCGTGGGCGCCCGGCATGATCGTCGCGACCGAGCTGATCATGTCGTTGGTCTTGTGACCGAAGATGGAGACGCCAGCGGCGGACATCAGGGCGATGCCAGCGGCGAGGAGGCTGTACTCGAGGAGGGCGGCGCCCTTCTGGTTGCGGATGAGGTTCTTGAACATGGCTGAAGAGGTTTCGAAGTGAAGAGCCGCCGCTGCGCTGGACCCACCGTGGGTCGTGTTGCAACGGCGGTGGTTGTTGCTCATCGGGGGTGAATGCGAGTCGGGACCGAATCTGCGGAGCGAACGGACCAGACGCAGCGATTGAGGATCTCCCCGGTTGAGGGGAAGGCCCAGAGCTCGGCGTTGGGCCGAGGTTCACGGACCACCGAAGGCCGCACGACGATCACGAGCTCGCGTTCCTCAGAGTCGGCGGCGTCGTTGCGGAAGAGCCACCCCAAGACGGGCACGGAGCCGAGGAGGGGAACCTGGGCCTCGGCGTTCTGGCTTCGCGCGCTGGAGAGACCCCCAATCACGAGCGCGTCCCCGTCGAAGACCCGCGCAGACGTGCGCGTTGCTCGGGACTCAA
>WTJQ01000176.1:0-3545 GCA_011524785.1 Planctomycetota bacterium
GGGTCAGGTCGAGCACCCAGCCGGTGCGGCTCGTGCTCGCGTCCCCGTAGGAGCACGCGGACCTCTTCCACGCGGCGATCGGGGGCTTCGGCATGCTCGGGATCATCACGCGCGTGAAGACCCGCACCACCCGGATCCACTCGGGGGACGTCAAGGTCAAGGGCATCTCGTGCCACGACCTGGGCGAGATGATGGAGTACATGGACGCGCACACGGGCGTGGCCGACTACCTCGTGGGCTGGGTGGACGCCTTCGCGCGCGACGAGTCCCTCGGGCGCGGCCTGATCCACCACGCGGACTACCTCGAGGAGGGGGAGGACGACGACCCGGGGCGCACGCTGACCCTGACGCACCAGGACCTCCCGACCTCCATCCTCGGCGTGCCCAAGGGCGAGGTCTGGCGTGCGCTGCGCCTGTTCAACCACGACGCGGGGATGCGGCTCATGAACGCCGTCAAGCAGGTCGCGGGACGCATGGAGGAGTGGAAGGGCTACTACCGGCAGTCGCACGCGGCCTTCAACTTCCTGCTCGACTACGTCCCCGACTGGAAGTACGCGTACAGCCGTCGGGCGGGCGAGGGCCTCATCCAGTACCAGGCCTTCCTGCCCAAGGAACGCGCCCACGAGGGCTTCCGCAGGCTGTTCGAGGAGGGCCATCGCAGCGGGCACGTCCCCTTCCTCGGGGTGCTCAAGCGGCACCGGCCCGACCCCTTCTGGATGACCCATGCCCTCGACGGCTGGAGCATGGCCATGGACCTCAAGGTCTCGGCCGCCAACCGCGAGTCCCTGTGGGCGACCTGCCGGAGGTTCTCGGAGATCTGCCTCGACGTGGGCGGGCGCTTCTACTTCGCCAAGGACCTCGTGATCTCGCCCGACGTCGCGCGCCGCTCGTTCCCCGCGGATCGCCTCGAGGCCTTCCTCGCCCTGAAGGCCGAGGTCGACCCGGACGGGCTCTTCTCCACCGACCTGTGGCGGCGCGTCTTCGAGGGGGACCCCGATGGAACCTCCCACGGGCCCGTGACCGGCCCGGAGCGGGCCTCCGCCTGAGCCATGGCGGCGCGCCACGAGCTCTTCGCGACCTGCCCGCGCGGGCTGGAGCCGGTCCTGCACCAGGAGCTCAAGGAGCTCCGCATGGGGCGCATCGAGCGCCAGGTGGGGGGCTGCCGCTTCCAGGGCGGCCCGGTGGAGGTGGCGCGGGCGAACCTGTGGCTGCGCACGGCGAACCGCGTGCTGCTGCGCGTCGACCGCTTCCCCTGTCCGGGCGACGCAGCGCTCTACGAGGCCGCGCGCGAGGTGCCGTGGGAGCGCTGGCTGCGGCCCGAGGGGACCCTGCGGGTCCAGGCGCGCGTCCAGGACTCGGCCCTCACGCACGGCCGCTACGTCGAGCAGCGCGTCAAGGACGCCGTCTGCGATCGCTTCGTCGAGCGGACGGGGACGCGGCCATCCGTTGGGGACGAGGAGAGCGACCTGCGCATCCACGTGCACCTGTTCCGGGATCGGGCCACCCTCGCGCTCGACACCACCGGGACGCCGCTCTACAAGCGCGGCTGGCGCGTGGCGCAGGGGCGTGCGCCGCTGCCCGAGACCCTGGCGGCCGGCCTCGTGCTTCTGTCCGGATGGGACCGGCGCTCGCCCGTGCTCGATCCGTTCTGCGGCTCCGGGACCCTGCTGGTGGAGGCCGCGCTCCTGGCGGCCGGAGCGGCCCCGGGACTCGGCCGCGCGTTCGGCGCCGAGCGCTGGCTGACCCACGAGCCGCGGCTCTGGGAGCGGGCGCGCCGCGAGGCGGAGCAGGCGCGCCGGCCCACGCCCAAGCTCCAGCTGGTCGGCAGTGACCTCCACGCGGAGCGGGTCGAGGACACGCGCGCGAACCTCGAGGCCGCTGGGGTGACCGCGTCCGTGCACCTCGAGGCCGCCGACGGCCGCTCGTTCGCGCCCCGGCCGGGATGGAACGGTCAGGTCCTCACCAACCTCCCCTGGGGCGTGCGCGTCAGCGACCCTGCACGCGTCGTCGCCCTCTACGAGGCCTTCGGCACGCGCCTGCGGGAGCAGGCCGCGGGCTACGCCCTCAGCCTGCTGGGCGGCGAGCCCCGCCAGCTCGACGCGCTGGGGATCGCGGGCGAGCGCACGGAGCTGGCCAACGGGAACCAACCCTGCGTGCTGCTACGCGCGGCCCTCGCCTGACGGACGCTGGGGGGGCGTCGATCGGGCGCTAGACTGCGCCCATGACTGCCAACCCCCTGCGCGTGGAGGGGCTCGTCGAGGGCGGGCCCGTCGAGCTCGGCCCCGAGGACCTCGCCGGCGTCGCCGAGCAGCACCAGGTCCCCGACGTCTCGCAGCTCGTCGCCAGCCGCCAGGGGCGTGCGGTTCGCTTCCGAGCCGTGATGGAGGCCGTGACCCTGCAGGACGGGGCCCGCTGGGTCGAGCTGGAGAGCGAGGACGGCGCCTTCGTGGCCAGCCTCCCGATCGAGGAGATCGCCGACGACGGGGTCGTCATGTACGCCGGCCTCGAGGGGCCGCTGACGGCCAAGGAGGGCGGCCCCTTCCGGCTGCTCATCCCCGGCTACCGGGATGCCTGCGCCAACGTGAAGTTCCTCGGGCGCGTGGCCTTCCTCGATCGCCCGGGTCGCGACAACCGGCCGTCGAACGAGACCGAGCACGCGGCGCACCACGAGGCCCAGGACGGCCACGACGGGCACGCCTGCAAGCACGACGGCCCGATCGGCTGAGGGCGCCGCGTGCGCGTCCTGGTCCTGACCGGCGCGGGGATCTCGGCGGACTCCGGGCTCGACACCTACCGCGACGCGGGCGGCCTCTGGGAGGGGCGCTCCTTCGAGGAGGTGGCGACCCCGGAGGCGTGGGAGGCCGAACCCGAGGCCGTCTGGCGCTTCTACCAGCAGCGCAGGGCGCGGCTGGCCGAGGTCGAGCCGAACCCGGCGCACCATGCCCTCGCCCGCCTCGAGGCCGAGCTGGCGGATGCGGATGGGATGGAGTTCACGCTGGTGACGCAGAACGTGGACGACCTCCACCAGCGAGCTGGCAGCCACCCGCTGGCGATGCACGGCGAGCTCGCGGTCCTGCGCTGCGAGCGCTGCGGGGTCGAGGTGCGGGACCTCCACTCGCTCGAGCCGGGGAGCTTCGTGCCCTGCGAGGCGTGCGGCCACGGCCGCCTGCGCCCTGGCGTGGTCTGGTTCGGGGAGATGCCCCTCCACCTCCCGGCGATCGAGCGTGCGCTCGCGCGCTGCACCCACTTCCTCTGCCTCGGCACCAGCGGGGCCGTGCACCCCGCGGCCGGGTTCCTGGGCTACGCCCGCGCCGCGGGCGCGTCCACCTGGGTGCAGGCCCTCGACCCTCCGGACAACCTGCACCCGCGGGACCGCTTCCTGCCGGGGCGTGCGGCCGAGGTGGTGCCCGAGCTCGTCGAGGAGCTGCTGTCCGTGGCGCGTGGGGGGCCGGCGTGAGTGCGGGCCGAGGTACGCGACTCGGGGCCCGGCTCGATCGCCTCACCCCGCTCCGCGAGCGCCTCGTCCTCACGGGGGGCGTCGCGGC
>WTJQ01000176.1:3645-8709 GCA_011524785.1 Planctomycetota bacterium
ACGCACTGGATCGACACGCCCTCGAACTGCCTGCCCTCGCTCCACGTCTCGCTCTCCCTGTTGGCGTCGCTGTGCGCGGCGAGTGCGGTCCCTGCGCTGGGCCGCGTCGTCGTCCCGCTCGGCCTCCTGATCGGGGTCTCCACCCTCTTCGTGGAGCAGCACTGGTGGGCCGATGTCTGGACCGGGTGGCTGCTCGGAGGCCTGGCCTGGGCCGTGCTCGTCAGGGGCCGCGTCCAGGCCCTGGGGTTCGACGCGCCCGGGGTGCGGGGCAGCCTGGCGTGCCTCCTCGCGGCGCAGGGACTGCTCGCCCTCGGCGCATGGGGCCTCTTTCGCTCCGGACTCGTCCAGCCGGAGCGGCTGCCCGTCCTCACGTCTCGTCCAGCCGCATCCGTGGGCCAGTTGCGGCCTGGGCTCGGCGCTCGCTAGCGGTCGAGGTGCCTCGACCGCCTCAGGCGCCGAGGACCGCGCGCACCATCCGGTCCAGCGAGGGATCGAGGCCCGCGGCGAGGGCCTCCTCCCGCGTGAACCAGCGCAGGGCGTGCGACTCCTCCGAGCAGACGGGCTCGGCGCCCTCGGGCGCGCGGGCCAGGAAGCGCACGTCGAGGTGGTCGTGGGCGGGCTCGGAGCCGTGGGCCGGGATGCCGTGGATGTCGAGGTCGAACGGGGCCGCTCCCATCGAGGCCGGCTCGATGCCGCTCTCCTCGATCAGCTCGCGCAGCGCAGCCGCCCGCAGGTCGCCCTCGCCGTCCGCGTGGCCCCCGAACTGCAGCCAGAGGTCGAGCTTGCGGTGGTGATGCAGCAGGACGCGCTCGCCGGCCGCGTCCAGCAGCAGGCACGAGGCGGTCAGGTGCCCGGGCACGCAGCTCCTCAGGAGCGCGTCCGGGTGCGCGTCGAGGAACGCGAGGATGGCACTGCGGTCGCGGCCCTGGGCCTCGTCCGGAGCCTCGAAGGCCTCCACCAGCGCGCGGGCCCGCGCGACCTCCGCCACCTGGTCCCGCTCAGCCACGGCTGAACTGGCGGTGGGGGCCCTTCTTGGCGTCGATGTCCTCGCCCTGGGCCTTCTTCCAGTCCTTGTAGGACTCGTAGTCGCCGTGGTGGAAGACCACCTTGCCGTCGCCCTCGAAGGCGAGGATGTGGGTGGCGACGCGGTTCAGGAAGTACCGGTCGTGCGTCACGATGATCATCGAGCCCGGGTAGTGCTCGATGGCCTCCTCGAGCACCCGCAGGGTGTCCAGGTCGAGGTCGTTGGTGGGCTCGTCGAGGATGACGAGGTTGGCCGGCTCGCGCAGCATCTTCGCGAGGAGGACGCGGTTCCGCATCCCGCCGGAGCACTCCTTCAGGGGGCGCTGCTGGTCCTCGCCCTTGAAGTTGAAGCGCGCCACGTAGGCGCGGCTGTCGATGGTGCGGTTGCCGAAGGGCAGCTGCTCGTTGCCCTCGGTGATGTTCTTGAAGACGCTCTCGTCGTCGTTGAGGACCGTTCGGCTCTGATCGACGAAGCTCATCTCCACGGTCGAGCCGATCTCGACGTCGCCGGAGTCCTGGGTCTCCTTGCCCATGATGATCTTCATCAGGGTCGACTTGCCCAGGCCGTTGGCGCCGATGACGCCGAGCTTGCCCTGGGGGGGCACCTCGAACGACAGGCCCTCGAACAGGTTCTTGTCGCCGTAGCCCTTGGCCACGTCGTGCACGACCACCACCTTGTCGCCGAGGCGCGGGCCCGGGGGGATGCGCAGGTCGATGGAGTCGGCCTGGTCGTCCGGCTTCTGGCTGGCCAGCTCCTGATAGCGCTTCAGGCGCGCCTTGGACTGCTTCTGGCGGGCGGCCGGGGTGCGGCGGATCCACTCGAGCTCGCGGGCGAGGACCTTCTCGGTGCGCGCGTTCTGGGCGCGCTGCACGTCGATCTCGCGCTGCTTCTGCTCGAGGTACTGGGTGTAGTTGCCCTCGTAGGGCTTGGCCTTGCCGCGCTCGATCTCGAGCATCCAGCCGACCACGTTGTCGAGGAAGTACCGGTCGTGGGTGACCAGGATGACCGTGCCCTCGTACTCGGCGAGGTGCCCCTCGAGCCAGCCGATCGACTCCGAGTCCAGGTGGTTGGTCGGCTCGTCGAGGAGCAGGATGTCGGGGTGCTCGAGGAGCAGCTTGCAGAGCGCCACCCGGCGCCGCTCGCCTCCCGAGAGGGTCGTCACGTCGCGGTCGTCCGGCGGCACCTGAAGGGCATGCTTGGCCTGGGACAGGCGACTGTCGAGGTCCCAGATGCCCTTCGAGTCCATGTCGTGCTGGAGCCGGTCGTACTCGTCGGAGAGCTTCGCGGCCTCCTCGCCCTCGGCCTCGCCCATGAGGGTCATGACCTCGTAGTAGCGCGCCTCGAGGGCACGCAGGCTGCCAACGGCGTCCTCGATGTTCCCCGCGACGGTCTTGCTCTCGTCGAGGGGCGGCTCCTGGCTCAGGTAGCCCACGCTCAGGTCGCCCACGGGCTTGGCCGTTCCCTCGTACTGCGTGTCCTGACCCGCGATGATGCGCAGCAGGGTGCTCTTCCCCGCGCCGTTGAGGCCGATCAGGCCGATCTTCGCGCCCTCCAGGAAGGACAGCGTGATGCCCTTCAGGACCTCGCGCTGGTCGTAGAACTTCTGCAGGTCCTGGAGCTGGTAGACGATCTTGTCGCTCATGGCGCGCACAGGATAGCGAGGGGGCTCGTGCCTCGGGCGCCGGACGGGCAGGAAGCTGGCCCTGGCTGGGAACCGGGTGGGGGGCCTCCTGGCGAGGCGGCCGGGGAGCGCCCAGGCAGCGGGCCCGGGAAGGCGCTGCTGGGTGCGCCGCCCGTTGCCGCGGGATGAGCCCTGGGCAGGCCCTGCCGGAGCAGCGCGCGGGAACCCCGCCGGCGACCCGCGACTCGACGGTCCACCGGGCGGTCCGCACGGCTATGGTGGCTCGCCCGACGGGCCGCCCTGGCCCTCCCCAGCACCCCTCGAACGACATGGACTTCCTGCGCGAACTCGGCATCGACGGCGACCAATCGGGCGCCTACTGCGGCACCTGGATGGAGACGACCGGCCCCTGGCTCGAGAGCCGGAGCCCGGCCACCGGCGAGGTGATCGGCCGCGTGCGGCAGGCCACGGCGGCCGAGTACGACCAGGTCGTCGAGGCGGCGCGCGAGGCCTACCTGCGCTTCCGGTCGATGCCGGCTCCGCAGCGGGGCGAGCTCGTCCGCCGGATGGGCGAGGCCATGCGCGAGAAGAAGGACGCGCTTGGTCGCCTGATCACGCTGGAGATGGGGAAGATCGTCCAGGAGGGCTGGGGCGAGGTGCAGGAGTGCATCGACATCGCCGACTTCGCCGTCGGGCTCTCGCGTCAGTGCTACGGCCTGACCATGCCCTCGGAGCGCCCGGGCCACCACATGCGCGAGACCTGGCACCCCCTGGGGGTCGCGGGGATCCTGACCGCCTTCAACTTCCCGATGGCGGTGTGGGCCTGGAACTCGATGCTGGCCTTCGTCTGCGGCGACGCCTGCGTGTGGAAGCCGAGCCCGAAGACCCCGCTCTGCGCGATCGGCATCACGAACGTCGTGCGGCCGGTGCTCGAGGCCGAGGGCCTGGGCGCCCTGGCCAGCATGGTCGTGGGCACCAACGAGGACGTGGCCGGACGCATGATCGACGACGCGCGCATGCCGCTGATCTCGTTCACGGGCTCCTCCGCCGTGGGCAAGATGGTCGGGGGCCGGGTGGGCGCCCGCATGGGCCGCACCATCCTCGAGTGCGGGGGCAACAACGCCCTGATCGTGCTCGCCGACGCGGACCTCGAGATGGTCCTGCCGGCGACGCTGTTCGGCGCGGTGGGGACCGCGGGCCAGCGCTGCACGACCACGCGGCGCCTCCTGGTGCACGGGGACGTGTACGACGAGGTTCGGGACCGGCTCGTGCGCGCCTACCAGGACATCTCGATCGGCGACCCCATGGACGAGGGCACGCTCTGCGGACCGCTCATCGACGAGGTCGCGGTCGAGAACATGGAGCGCTCGCTGGCTGCCGCGAAGGAGGCCGGTGGAACGGTGCTCTGCGGCGGGGGGCGTGCCGCGCTCGACGGCGCTCTCGGCGGGGGCAACTTCGTCGTCCCCGCGATCGTCGAGGCGGAGAACCACTGGGACGTGGTGCAGGAGGAGACCTTCGCCCCGATCCTCTACCTGATCCGGATCGACGGCCTGGAGGACGCCATCGCCCAGCAGAACGGCGTCCCGCAGGGCCTCTCCAGCGCCATCTTCACCCGCGACGTGCGGGCCGCCGAGCAGTTCCTCAGCGACGTGGGCTCCGACTGCGGGATCGCCAACGTCAACATCGGGACCTCCGGCGCGGAGATCGGCGGTGCCTTCGGCGGGGAGAAGGACACCGGCGGCGGTCGTGAGTCCGGCTCCGACTCCTGGAAGGCCTACATGCGTCGTCAGACCAACACCGTCAACTGGTCCGCGGAGCTGCCCCTCGCCCAGGGGATCCGGTTCGGCGGGCAGGACTGACGGGAGTCGCTGAGGCTCCTCGATACGCCGGCGGCGCCGCTTCCCTCGAAGGGGGAGCGGCGCCGCGGGCGTTGGGTGAGGACCTCGGGCTAGTCCTGCTCGGGCCGCTGCATCACGGCGAGGAGGGGCGCCCAGTGGGCGAGGTCGTAGGTTCCCTGGGACTCGAGCAGCGCGCGCAGGTCGCCTCCTCCCAGCATCTGGCTCGCGCGCCCGGCGAACAGCTCATCGCCGCTGGCCAGCGTCGCCCAGGCCATCATCGGCAGCGGGTTGAGGGAGTCGTGGTGGGGCGTGAAGGCGTCCGCAGGGACGTCGTAGCAGAACTCGCCCTCGGCTCCGTCCCACGGCCCGACCCCGAGGCGGAACCGCGGCTTGTTGGCGCTCGGGTCCCAGAACGGCGGGGTCACGGTGCAGGTGGCCGACTTGACGAGGACGTCCGCTGCGACCCCCGTCCGATCCGGGTCCGCCGCCCCGAAGACGCTCGTCGAGAGGGACCGCAGGAGCGTCGTCATGAACGACTCCTCGAAGGTCTGCCGCAGGCGGTACGTCTCGTGGAAGAACTC
>WTJQ01000093.1 GCA_011524785.1 Planctomycetota bacterium
GGCCAGGCCCCTCAGTCGGCAGGCAGGCCACCACCCCGGCCACGGAGGCGAGGACGCGCTCGGCGGCCGGGACCAGGTCGGGGTGCAGGACCTCGGTGCGGTCCGGGAACAGCGGGCCCCTGGAGGAGGCCCCGAGACCGATGAGCGGGGACGAGGCCGTCAGGTCGAGGTGATCGACGGCGTGCACCACGCCAGCCGGGACGGGGCTCCGTCCGGTGGCTCGGCCCTCGCTCAGGACGAGGAGGGCCCGAGCGCCGCGGGAGGCCGCCCACCAGACCGGCAGGGCGGTGCTCCAGCCCGTCTCCTGGGTGAATGGAGGGGTCGTCACGACGACCACGCGCTGGTCGTCGACGCGGCCGTGCTGCCACGCGGCACCGGCCCACGCGCCCGGCCAGGAGCCTTCCTCCCAGGGCTCGAGCCCGGGCAGCTGCCCAGGGCCTGCGCTGGACCGCTCGTCCGGGCCAGCCTGCCGCCAGACGAGCATGTCCAGGGGCCCGGGCGGTGCCGCTCGAAGGGCGGCCTCCAGGTCTGAGTCGTCCAGGTCCTCGAGGTTCCCCTCGGGGAGACCGTCACCGGAGTTGCCGCTCATGCGCGCTCCGTCACTCGGGGCCGCGGAGGAGGAGGACCAGGGCGCTCTCGCCGTGGTCGGTCAGGAGGCGCTCGAGGTGCAGGACCTCGTGGACGGCGTCGCCCGCCAGGCGGGCCCTCAGGGCCTCGGCCAGCGCTAGGGCGGCCCCGCGCTCGCGAGCTGCGGCGCCACGATCGAGCAGGAGCTCATCGCCCTCGGCGAGGGCCAGGAACGGCGCGGTCATGGCCTCGATGCGACGCTCCGACGGCTTGCCGTCGGCGAGCATGGTGCGCGCGCCGTCGAGCCCCTCGAGCAGGGTGGCGAGGCGCACGAGGGCATCCAGCTCGGGCCCTGCAGCGCTGGGCCAGCCGCCGGCCACGCGCTTGTTGAAGAGGTAGCTCATGCCGCGGAGCGAGCCCATGAACGGCTCCCACCCCAGCGTGCTCGGAGCGCCGTCCACCTGGATGAGGGGGCCGTCGGCTCCGACGCCGGTCACCTCGAAGTCCTGCTGGCGGCTCCCGCGGAAGTCGATGACCTTGCGACGCTCCCAGCCGGGGGTCGTCCAGGCGGCACGCAGCCGCTCGAGACCCGCACGGGCGCGGCTGACGTCGGCGAGCAGGAGCTCGACGGCGGGGCGCATGAGGTCCGTGCGCAGCTCGGCGAGCAGGTTCGTGAGGAGGCCCTCGGCGGCCTCGAGCCGTCCGGTCTCCAGCAGCGACCAGAGCCCGCTCTCACCCTCGACCCGAGCCGCAACGAGGCCGAGGTCGCCGCCCCGCTGGTCCGCGGCCTGGGACGCTCGCAGCGCGGGCAGCTCGGCCAGGAGGGCACGAGCCTCGGCCGCGGCATTGCGGAGCTGGGTCAGGCCCAGGCCCTCGTCGGGGACGGGCGTGGGCGGATCCGCCAGGCGGAGGAAGCTCTCGACGTGGGCCTCGAGGGCGTCCAGCTCACCCGACTCCTGGAGGCGGGCAGCGCCTTCCGCGTAGGCACGCGCCTGCTCGGCCGCGGCGTCGAAGAGGCCCTGAAGCACGGCGTTGCGGCCAGCGAGGAAGGCGGCGTCCTGGCCGAACACGTCTTGGCCTGGGACGCCCTCGACCGCCTCGAGGGCGGAGGCGATGCGCGGCAGTCCGCCCTGGGCCGCGGCGGCGAGGGCTTCGAGCAGGGCCTTCCGCGGAGCCTCCATCGGGTCCACGACGGCCTCGGCCGCGGCGAGGCTCTGCTCGAGCGCCGCCGCAGCCTCGAGCGCGCGGGTGGCGGCCGTGGCGCCGGGCCACTCGCTGGCGAAGGCGCGCAGCGCGGCGATGCGCTCGCTGTCCGGCAGGTCCGTGCTCTCGAGGACGCGGAGCGCGACCGAGGCACGATCCTCGAACGCGCGCTCGGCGGAGTCGTCGTCCTCGGGCTCCTCGGGAGCCGCGACGTCCTCGACGCCTGGCTCCGTCGGCGGGGTCACTCCGGAGAGCTCCGCATCGTCCTCGCGGGACGGCGTCGCCTCGGCGGGGGACTCACCCGGGGGCTGAGTCGAGGGGGACCCTCCTGGTTCCTCTTCGGGCTTCCCGCCGAGGAGGAACCAGGCCGCGCCCCCTGCGAGCGCGATGCCGGCTGCCGCGATGAGGAGCCGACTCGTTCCGGCCGACGCCTCGGTCTCGACGCCGGGCATGGTCGGAGCCTGCCCCGAGAGGAGAGCCTCGGCCTGCTGCACGACGACGCCAGCCGAGGCCGGTCGATCCGCCGGGTCCTTGGCCATCATGCGCATCACGAGCGCCGCGACGTTCGCGGGCAGGCCGGGCACGCGCGGAGCCAGGGGCTCCGGCTCGTCCTGCAGGACGCTGCGCAGGACCTCCTTGGCCTTGTCGCCCTCGAAGGCCTTCTGTCCGCTCAGGAGCCGGTAGAGCGTTGCCCCGAGCGAGTACAGGTCCGAGGCGGGCGTGGCGGCCCCGCCGCGAATGACCTCCGGCGCGAGGAACTGCGGCGTGCCGACCAGCTTGCGTCCCGAGCTCTCCTCGACGGCCTCCGCCTCGGCGGCGGTGGCGAGGCCGAGGTCGGCGAGGCGCACGCGGCCGTCCGCACCGAGCATGAGGTTCGCCGGCTTGACGTCGCGGTGCACGAGCCCCTTCGAGCTCGCGTAGTCGAGGGCACGCGCGCCATCGGCGAGGGCCTCGAGGGCGCGCCGCCAGGGGAGGGGCCCCTCCGCCTTTAGCCGCGACTCCAGGCAGCCGCTCTCCATGTACTCCATGGAGAGGTAGTGGACGCCCGCGACCTCGCCGACGTCGTAGACGTGCACGACGTTGGGATGGTTGAGGGAGGCAGCTGCCCGCGCCTCGTCCTGGAAGCGCGCGACGAAGGACGCGTCGGCCGAGAGCCGCGGGGACAGCACCTTGATGGCGACCTCCCGGTCGAGGCTCTGCTGGCGAGCGAGCCACACGGTGCCCGTCGCGCCCTTGCCGAGCTTGCGGCCCACGGCGTAGCCCGGGAGCTCGGGTGGACCGCCGGTCCCCCGCTTCGCTGCCGGTTGAGCGGTTGGCTTGTTCAAGGGGGATGCTGCCTTGGCGGCCCGCGGAGCGCTCTGCGGCGCAGAGGGTTCGACGACCTTCTTCGGCGCTGCTGCGGCCGTCCCCGCGGACTGAGCGAGCGGGTCCTCGATCACGAGGCGGCGCGAGCCCACGACCACCACGTCGCCGGCGGCGAGGCGTGCTGCCGTTGCGGGCGCGCCGTTCACGAGGGTGCCGTACTCGGAGCCGAGGTCCTTGATGGCCCAGCCACCGTCCTTCAGCCGGCCGATCGCGCAGTGAACCGCCTCGACCCCCGGGCCCTCGAGCACGTAGTCGGCGCGCTCCCGATCCGAGCCGATGATGAGCCGCCCGCGCTGGGGGAGCTCGGCGGGGGCGCCTCCACCTTGAGGGCGAAGCAGCAGGCGGGCGCTCATGCTGCGGCCCCCCCGACGCCCTCGAAGAGGGCACTGCCCACACGGACCAGATCGGAGCCGCACGCAACGGCCAGCTCGAGGTCCCCGCTCATCCCCATGGACAGCGCGCAGCGGTCGCCCTCGAACAGGCCGGGTGCCCGGCGCGGCAGCTGTTCTGCGAGCTGCTGGGCCTCCTCGAACACGACTGCGGTCCGGCTTCGCTCGAGGGGGCCCATGACCATGATGCCGGCCAGCCTCAAGCGGCTCAGCAGGGGGCGGGCTCCCTCGAGCACCTCGTCGAGCTCCTCGGGGAGGAAGCCGTGCTTCTGCTCCTCACGCCCGACGCGGACCTCCAGGTAGGCAGCGGCCTCGAGCTCCTCCTCGGCGGCGACCCGCTCGAGGGTCTCCAGCAGCCGCAGGCTGTCGATGGAGTGCAGCACACGCGCCCCGCGGAGGATCCGGCGCGCCTTGTTGCGCTGGATGGAGCCGATGAAGTGCCACTCGATGGGAAGCCCAGCTCCGGCGGCGGCCTCGACCTTCTCCTGGAAGGCTGGCGCACGATTCTCGGCCAGCGCAGTGGCGCCCTCACGTGCGAGGGCCAGGGCCACCTCGGGGCGCACGCTCTTGGTCACGGGGAGGAAGGTGACGCTCCCCTCGGCGCGCCCGGCGGCACGCTCGGCCGCACGCAGCCGCTCGAGCTGCTGGCGGTAGTTGGTGCGGAGGCGCTGCCCGTCCATGGACCCCGCAGTCTAGCGGCTCGGAGAGGCAGGCCGAGGCCCGCGTCGTCGGGTTCAGGCGGTCTCGTGCTTGGGGCTGGTGAGTCCCGAGCGGCCTTCGGCGGGATGAGAGTCGGTCAGCGGTGCGCGCGGCAGGAGCGCGATCCTCACGCGTCGCTGCGTCGCCGCCCGGAGGCGAGCCCGGTCGGTGGGGCGTACGCCCGCGACCCACACGATGTCGTCCCCAGCGAGGACGAGCGGAATGGACGGGCGATCGCCAGCCGGCACCCCGGCATCGGCGAGGAACCGAACGAGGCGACGCGAGCCGGGGGCGCCCAGCGGGTGGACCAAGTCTCCCTCCCGAGGGGCTCGGACCTGGAGCTCGCCATCCAGCTGGTCGGCATCGAGCTCGACGCAGGAGGGGTCGAGAGGGTGCCCGTCGGAGCCAGCGGCCTCGATGATCTCCGCGGTCAGGACCCTGCCGTCGGGGAGCCGCAGCTGTCCCGGGACGGGGAGGACGCGGGCCTCCGGATCGAGGTCGAAGCGGGGCTCGGGGACCCCGCTGCCCGGCGGCAGCAGGCACAGCTCGTCGGCGGTCAGGTCGAGGAGCCAGCCTCCGGGGAGGCAGTGCCGAGCGGGACGGTTGGCCTCGAGGTCGGAGAGGATGGCGTCGAGGAGCGTCCGGCCGGGAGAGCCTCCCGAGCCCTCCTGCACGAGGCGCCAGAGAACGCGACGACGGAGCGCCTGGGGAAGACTGGCGACCGACGAGCGCGGCAGCTGTGCGGTCCCCGTGGCGTCGGGCTCCCAGGAGAGGTGCGCCGTTCGCGAGGCCAACTCGTCCTCGAGGCCCTCGACGGCGCGCGCGAAGGCACGGAGCCCGTCGACGGCCGCGCCCTCGGTGGACGCCTCCAGGTCGGGGAGGAGGCCCTCGCGGACCCGGGTGCGCGTGAAGGTGGGGTCGAGGTTGGAGGCGTCCTCACGCCACTCGAGGCCCTGGTCCCTCAGGAGCCGTCGGACCTCCTCGCGCCGGAGCGTCAGCAAGGGGCGCACGATCTGGACGCCGCTCGCGTGGGTGTGGTTGCGCTTGAGGCCGGGGAGCCCCGGCAGGGCGGAGCCGCGGGTCCAGCGCTGCAGGAGGGTCTCCAGCGCATCGTCGCCGTGGTGGCCCGTCAGCACGATGGGGATGCCGGCCGACTCGGCCTCGGAAGCGAGCGCCTCGTAGCGCGCCTTCCGGGCGCGGGCCTCGAGGCCGGGGGCCTCGGGGTCCAACTCGAGGCGGATCCGGGCAAAGGGAACGCCGAGTCTGGCGCAGAGCCTTGCACAGAAAGCAGCGTCCTCGTGCGACGCATCGCCGCGCAGGCCGTGGTCGCAGTGCACGGCCAGAACGCGGGGTCGCTCGGCGGAGCGCGCAAGCAGGTGGAGCAGGTAGACGCTGTCGGCACCGCCCGAGAGCCCCAGGGCCACGGGCTGCTCCGGCCGGAGACCAGCGGCGTGCGCCAGGCCAGCCCAGCGAGTGGACCAGGGATGGGGTGCAGGGGCTTGGCTCATGGCGGGAAGTCCAGGGACAGGGTCATTGAAGGCATCGGTGCCCATTCCTATCCTCCGGACCGCTTTTCGGGGGTTCCTGCCGATAGGTCCTCCGTGAGGGGCAGAACAGCCCCAGCAGACCCTCCCGCGCCGCGACGGCGCCCGACTCGCCCGGCAGGCGAGGATACTCCCCAACCCCATGCGCATCGCGATCAACGGCTTCGGCCGCATCGGCCGGAACGTCTTCCGGATTCTCCAGAACACCCCCGGCTGCGAGGTCGTCGCCATCAACGACCTCACCGAGCCCAGCGTCCTGGCTCACCTGCTGAAGTACGACTCGGTTCACGGCCGCTACCCGGGCAAGGTCCGCGCCGTTCGCGGGGGCATCTCCGTCGATGGGAAGCGCATCCAGGTCAGCGCCGAGCGTGATCCCTCCAAGCTGCCCCACGCGGCCAACAAGGTGGACTTCGTGGTCGAGGCCACCGGGGTCCTCGCCACGCGCGAGGCGTGCACCAAGCACCTCGATGCCGGGGCCAAGAAGGTCCTGCTCACCGTCCCGCCGAAGGACGAGATCGACGCGATGGTCGTGATGGGCGTCAACGAGGGCACCCTCAAGGCCACCGACCGCATCATCAGCAACGCCTCCTGCACGACGAACTGCCTCGCTCCCATGGCGAAGGTCCTCGACGACGCGTTCGGGATCGCTCACGGCCTCATGACGACCGTGCACGCGTACACCAACGACCAGCGCATCCTGGACCTCCCGCACAGCGACCTGCGTCGCTCGCGCGCCGCGGCCCAGAACATCATCCCGACCAGCACCGGGGCCGCCCGGGCGGTCGGCAAGGTGCTGCCCAAGCTCGCCGGCAAGCTCGACGGCATGGCGATGCGGGTGCCCGTGCCGGACGGCTCCGTCGTCGATCTCGTGGCGACCCTCAAGAAGAAGGTCACCAAGGAGCAGGTCAACGACGCGCTCGCCAAGGCGGCCAAGACCAAGGGCATGAAGGGCGTGCTCGCCTACACGGACGATCCGATCGTCTCCCAGGACATCGTCGGGGATCCCCACAGCTCCATCATCGACGGCGGCGCGACCATGGTCATCGCCGACAAGACCGTCAAGGTCGTGAGCTGGTACGACAACGAGTGGGGCTACTCGAACCGGGTCGTGCAGCTGATGCGCTTCGCGCACCGCCTCAAGGCCCCCAAGCGCGCCAAGCGCTGAGCCTCGACCCTCTCCTCCTGCGGGGCCGGCCGTCCTTGGGCGTCCGGCCCCGCTCCGCATCCTCACCGCCCCTCATCCAACCGTCACGCCCCTCCGGCCTCACGTCATGACCCTCAGCCGCCGATCGCTCGCCGCCCTGCCCGTCGAGGGCCGCACCGTCCTCGTCCGCGTCGACTTCAACGTGCCGGTGGATCCCGAGGGGCGCATCACCGACGACACGCGGATCCGGGCCTCCCTGCCCACCCTGCGGGAGCTGCTCACGCGAGGCGCACGCCCGGTGTGTCTGTGCCACTTCGGTCGGCCCAAGGGGCAGGTGGTCGACTCCATGCGCGTGGACCCGATCGCTCCCCGGCTCGAGGAGCTGCTCGGGGCACCCGTGGTCAAGCTGGACGAGAGCACCGGGGAGGCCGTGGCCCAGCGGATCGCCGCGATGGATCCCGGGACCGTCGTCCTCCTGGAGAACGTGCGCTTCCACCCGGGGGAGACCAAGGGCGACGCGTCGCTGGCCGAGGCCTTCGCCGCGCTGGGCGACGCCTTCGTGAACGACGCCTTCGGTGCCAGCCATCGCGATCACGCCTCCGTGTCCGGGATCGCGCGCCACCTGCCGTCGGCCGCCGGCCTGCTCCTGCAGCGCGAGCTCGACGCGTTCCGCTCGGTGCTCGAGGAGCCTCAGCGCCCGCTGTGCGCGATCCTCGGCGGAGCCAAGGTCAGCGACAAGCTGGCCGTGGTGGACGCCCTGCTCGATCGCGTGGACAGCCTCCTGGTGGGTGGCGGAATGGCCTACACCTTCCTCGCGGCCCAGGGGCACGGGGTCGGCTCGAGCCTCTTCGAGGAGGAGCACCTCGGGACCTGTCGGAGCGCCCTCGAGAAGGCGGCGGCCCGCGGGGTCGAGCTTCTCCTGCCGGCGGACCACCTGGCTGCGGAGCGGTTCGCGGCGGATGCTCCCTCCCGCGTGGTCGGTCCGGCGATCCCCGACGGCTGGATGGGGCTCGACATCGGCCCTGCGAGCCAGGAGGCCTTCGCCGAGCGCATCCGCGGCGCGCGGACCGTGGTCTGGAACGGGCCCATGGGGGTCTTCGAGTTCGAGGCCTTCCGAGGCGGGACCGAGGCCGTGGGACGGGCTCTGGGGCAGGCCGAGGGGACGACCGTCGTGGGCGGCGGGGACTCCGTGGCAGCGATCCACCTGCTCGGCCTCGAGGACGCGGTCTCCCACGTCTCCACCGGAGGGGGCGCCTCCCTGGAGCTGCTCGAGGGCAAGGTGCTCCCCGGGATCGCGGCCCTGCCCGAGGCCTGAGGGCGGGCGCTCGCCGTCCCTCCAAGGCCCTGGCGATCGCTCCGCGATCCCCGTGGCCAAGGCTGGGTCCCGTGAGGCGGTTCGACTAGGCTGATGGGGTGAGCGCAGCGCCCACCCGCCGGCCCATGATCATCGCCCCCAGCCTGCTGTCCTCGGACTTCGCCCGCCTCGCCGACGAGGTGCGCCGGGTCGAGGCCGCCGGTGCCGACTGGCACCACGTCGACGTGATGGACGGGCACTTCGTGCCCAACATGACCATCGGCCCGCCGGTCGTGAAGGCCCTCCATGCCGTCGCCGAGCGTCCGCTGGACGTGCACCTCATGATCGAGGAGCCCGCCAAGTGGATCGAGGCCTACGCCAAGGCCGGCGCCCACGCGATCACCTTCCACGCCGAGGCGGTGGACGGGCTCGCTGGCGCTCGCGAGGCCCTGGCCGCCTGCCGGGAGCACGGCGTCGAGGTCTCCGGCCTGGC
>WTJQ01000270.1:0-6418 GCA_011524785.1 Planctomycetota bacterium
GCGCCCCTCGTGCGCCTCCATCGCTCTCCGTACGGACGAGGCTGGGCGAACGCCCACCGTGCTCCACTCGGGGCACGCCCTCTGGGTCCACCTGCTGGATCCTGCTATCTGGCAGCCGACTCGTGTGATCCCGTCGGGGACCAAGGGGGAAGTCACTCTCGACCTGCGTCGCTTGGCCACGCTCGCCATCCAGGTCCAACGATCCGGTGGCCGCCCCCTGAGCAGCCCCCCGCCCTTGGCGCTCACGCACCTCGAGCTGGGCGAGTGCCTGTCCAACTGGGTGGAGGCCGGCTTGGTCGACGAGCCGCAGAAGATCGAGGATCCAACCAGGCTGCTCGTCAGGGGGATCCCCGAAGGCCCCTACGAGCTCGAGGTCCTGGGCGTGCGACAGGAGCTCGACATCCGTCCCGGAGCAACGAACACCGCCTATGTGCTCATCCCCTGAGGAGCATCGAGGCGCGAGTCGACGCCATGCAAGCCGGCGCCCCGCCTGACGCGCCCCCTACGGCTGGATGACCAGCTGGAGTCCGTCCGAGAGGGCGACTGGGTTGATGCCGAGGGCAGGGTCGCGGTGCCACCACTGGAGGTAGATCGAGGAGCCCGCGCTGAAGCCCTGGGTCAGGAGCCACACGGGATCGAGCTCGGTCTGGAGGAGGCCGCCGCACGGCCCTGCGTAGGGCGTCGAGAGGACCGGACTGAAGCGGCCCAGGGGCGAGGCGATGCAGAGCGTGCCGCCGAAGAAGGGCAGGGCGTCGGGCTGGGCGCTCCAGAGCAGCAGCCCGAAGGTCGAGGGGGGCACGCCCTCGCAGGTGATCGTGACGGGCGGGCTGGTGAGGGAGGGCAGCGCGCTGGAGCCGATGGCCGGCAGGCAGCCCGCGCTGTTGAGCTTGGCCTCGCAGTAGGTGCCCGAGGAGGGGCCGGGCAGGTAGGGCGCCGCGCCCACGTGCCGCTGGAGGGCGAACAGCAGCGCCTCGGCCTCGGCCTGCAGGCCCGCGTCGTTGCCGATCACGGCCATGTCCCCCGGGTTGGTCATGAAGCCGGCCTCGGTGAGGGCGGCCGGCATGGCCGTCTGGGAGAGGACGAAGAAGTTGGCCGTCTTCGTGCCGCGGTCCGTGAGGCCGAGGGCCAGCAGCAGCTCCTCCTGGGCGAGGTCGCGCAGGTCGGCGCCCACGGTGCCGTTGGCGAAGGAGAAGGTCTCGGTGCCGTTGGCGCTCGAGCTGGAGAAGCCGTTGTGGTGGATCGAGAGGAAGCGGTCGGCGGGCCAGGCGTTCGCGAGCGCGACGCGGCTCGCCAGGGAGACGGACTGGTCGCCGTCACGCGTGAGCAGCACCTCCCAGGCGGCGCCGCCCGCGGCGTCCGCCGTGTCGGCGTCGAGGAGGTCGCGCAGGCGCAGCGCCACCTCGAGGTTCAGGTCCTTCTCCTGCAGGCCGTTGCCGATCGCACCCGGGTCGCTCCCCCCGTGACCGGGATCGAGCACCACGCGCAGGACCGTCGGCGGGCTCGGAGCGCTCGCGACGCCGACCGCCGCCAGGGCCGCGACGGCCACGAGGCTGGGGAGGCGCGAGCGCGGAGTGGAGGGAGGAGCCACGGTTCGAGGATAGCCGTGCTCCCCTCGCCCGGGGCGTGGACTACCTTGGGCCCATGGCTCGAAAGGGAGCAGGACACCCGGCGGACGAGGGGCGGCAGGGAGCCGCCTGCGGGCCCACGGGCCGGCCGCGGGCCTCCAAGGCCACGCGGCTGCGGGTGTGGGTGCTGGTCGGCGTGCACCTGCTCTTCGCGATCCACATGCTCGACTGGGCCACCACGGGCCGGACCTACGGGCTGTTCGAGCCGTCCGAGTCGATGGAGTTCAGCAAGCACTCCGTCGTGAACGTGGGCCTGCTGTTCTTCGGCGGGCTGATCCTCTCGACCCTGCTGCTGGGACGGTTCTTCTGCGGCTGGGCGTGCCACCTGGTGGCGCTGCAGGACCTGTGCCGCTGGCTGCTCCTGCGGGCCGGGATCACGCCCCGGCCCCTGCGCTCGCGGACCCTCGCCTGGGTGCCGTTCGTCGCGGGCGGCTACATGTTCGTGTGGCCCCTGGCCTACCGGATCGGGATCGGGGACGAGCTGGCCGTGCGCGGCGCGGAGTTCACGACCCAGGACGTGTGGGCCACGATGCCCGGGCCCTGGGTGGGCCTGGCGACCTTCGTCGTGTGCGGCTTCGTGTGCGTGTGGTTCCTGGGCTCGAAGGGCTTCTGCACCTACGCGTGCCCCTACGGAGCGGCCTTCTCGCTGGCGGATCGCTTCGCGCCCGGTCGCATCCGGGTGGACGACTCCTGCAAGGGCTGCGGTCACTGCACCCAGGTATGCACCTCCAACGTCGACGTGAAGCGTGAGGTCGCCGCCTTCGGGATGGTGGTCGATCCGGGGTGCATGAAGTGCATGGACTGCGTGAGCGTCTGCCCCGAGGACGCGCTGCGCTTCGGCTTCGGCAAGCCCGCGCTGCTCCAGCGCCTGCAGCGCGCGGCTCGGCTCCCTGCGCTCGAGGAGGTCGTCGTGGCCGGCGCCTTCGCCGCGACCTTCTTCGCCGTGCGCGGGCTGTACGACCTGGTCCCGTTCCTCTTCGCCCTCGGCCTCGGGGCGTGCGGCGCGTTCGTCGCGCTGCGCTCGGTCCAGCTGCTGCGGCGCCCGAGCGTGCGTCTGGTGCGCCAGCCGCTGAAGGAGTCGGGGCGCCTGCTGCCCGCGGGGCGGCGCTTCCTCGGAGTCGCGGCCCTGGTCGCGATCGCGGTGGGCCACGCGGGCGTGGTGCAGGTCCTCGGGCTCCAGGCCACCCAGGCCTTCGAGCCCCTGGCCCAGGCGCGGGCGGACTGGTTCACGAGTGCGCGGCCCGAGGTCGACGACCGCATGCTGGCGGAGGCGGCGGAGGCCGAGCGCAGGTCCGAGCGTGCGATCGCGGTCGGGCTCGTGCCGGACGCGCGCCGCCTGATGGAGAGCGCCTGGGCAGCCCTGGTGATGGGCGAGGACGAGCGGTTCCGCGAGCGCATGGAGCGCGCGCGCGCCGCGGCCCCCCGTGCGGGTGCCCCCGCCCTCGACCTGGCCCACGAGGCGCGGGCGCGCGGGGACCGCGAGGCGACCGTGCGGCACCTGCGCGCGGCGGTGGCCGCGGACCCCGACCTCCACAACGCGTGGCAGGAGCTCGTGGAGGTGCTCGCCGAGCGCGGGGACCTGCAGGGGGCGATCGATGCGCTGCAGCTGGGACTGCGGGACCGGCCGGCCGACGGGCGGCTGCTCGACCTCCTGGGGACGCTCTACATGGCGCGGGGCAAGGCGCTCGAGGCCGAGGTCGCGCTGGAACGAGCGGTGGCCGAGGAGCCCGACCTGGTGCCCCCGCGCATCAAGCTGGCCCAGGTGCTCGCGCTCCGGGGCGCGGTCGGGGAGGCTCGGGACCTGCTGCGCAGGGGCATCGAGGCGCAGCCCGACGAGGTCGCGCTGCGCGACGCTCTGTCGCAGATCGGTGCTCCTGGCGGGCGCTGAGGGCTCGAACGCGGACCGGACACATCCTGGGGGCGATTGGGCCCTGTCGAGTCCCCGGGGCTTGGCCCACAATGATCAGTGGCCCTGATCCCTTGGCCACGTCCCGTGGACCACGGGTCCCGACCCCCTCTCGATCCCCCATGCACAAGCGCGCACTGCTCCTCGCCGCCGCCGTCCTCACGGGCGTCGCCGCGGCCCAGGACCTCGCGATCTCGAAGATCGCCAACAACACCTCGGACTTCGCCTACTACGGCCAGAGCGGCGGCATCGCCGCGTACAGCATGGGGACGACCTCGTGCAACGTGGGCAACCAGATCGTCGCCTGGGGCAACAGCCAGGGCCCGCCGCCGGTCATCACCCAGGAGTTCTTCAAGATCCAGGACGGGCGCATCGAGCAGCTCGGCTACTCCTGGATGAAGGAGGGCTTCTGCGCGGTCAACGAGAACAGCTGCGGCTCCTGCCAGTCCACCCCCTGCAACACGCTGGGGATCGGCTGCGCCGACACCTACGGCTCCGGCCTCAACGACGGCGCCTTCGGCGTCGCCCGCTGGAAGGTCGACCCGGTGACCGGCTCCTGGCCGAGCAGCTGGGGCGCGGGCCCGACCGGCCCGAGCGCGATCCGCGGCCGCCTGCAGATGCCGGTGAGCGAGCTCGCCCAGCAGGGCGCCAAGTACTTCGCGCAGTCGATCTACATCTGCGAGCACGATCAGCTCGCGGGCAACGGCCGCAACAACGTCTCCTACATCGAGGCGCGCTGGAACTCCGGCAGCCTCGGCAGCCTGACCACCACCGGCCCGATCACCATGTTCGAGCCGGCGATCTTCGCGTGGAAGGACGAGCACCCCGACGTGATGATCGAGGAGATCGTCATCACGGACGAGGGTGGCCCGGGCGTCCACGGCTGGATGTTCGTCGCCAGCCGCGCGTCGCTGCAGCCCAACGGCAAGTACCGCTACGACTACGCGGTCCAGAACCTGAACTCGAAGGACGGCGTCCAGGCGTTCAGCGTCCCGGCCGACTGCAGCCCCTCGAACATGTTCTTCCGTGACGTCGACCACCACAGCGGGTCGCCGTGGGCCAACACCGACTGGTCGCTCAACCAGGGCAACGGCTTCCTCGAGTGGCACGGTGAGACGTTCAGCCAGAACGCCAACGCCAACGCCATCCGCTGGGGCACCATGTTCACCTTCAGCTTCGAGGCCGATGCCCAGCCGGGCGTGGGCACCTCGAGCCTGACCCTGTTCGAGAGCGGCGGCACCAAGAACGCCACGGTGTTCGTGCCCAGCTCCGACTGCTGCTCGGGCGGCGACATCGCCACCTACTGCTCCTCGAACATGAACTCGGCCAGCATCATCGGCGCCCAGCTCGGGGCCACCGGCAGCACCAACGCCGCCGACAACAACCTGACGCTGAACGCGACCGACCTGCCGCTCGACAAGTTCTGCTACATGATCATGAGCCAGTCGCAGGGCTTCGTCGGGAACTTCGGCGGCAGCCAGGGCAACCTCTGCCTCGGCGCGCCCTTCTACCGCTTCTCGAGCAACGTGATGGTCACGACGGGTGGGCAGATCAGCTTCTCGCCGGACTTCAACAACCTGCCGCAGAACCAGACCTTCCTCCCGGGCTCCACCTGGAACTTCCAGCTCTGGTTCCGCGACAACAACCCGGGCCCGACGTCCAACACGACGACGGGCGTGGCGATCACCTTCTGCCAGTGATCCTCGGAGCTCCGGGCCCCGGCCCGGACTCCCTCGGAGGCCCCCCTGCGCGGCGCGCAGGGGGGCCTCCTGCATTCCTGGGCAGGGGGCCCGTCCATTTGCACCTCGGGGGCTCCAGTGGACCCCGGGACGTGCCGATCCCTCCTGGGGAGGCCTACCTCCCAGGAGACCCCATGCCCAGCCAGCCCACGCCGCCGGTCGACAGCGCCCGGCTGATGTCGATCCAGTCCTACCTCCTCGCGGAGGAGGACAAGCACCCCGGGGCCACCGGCCGCTTCACCTGGATCCTCTCGGCGATCGGCCTCGCCACCAAGTTCATCGCGGCGCGCTGCCGCCGCGCCCGCATCGAGAACGTGCTCGGGGCCCTCGGCACCGAGAACGTCCAGGGCGAGACCCAGCAGAAGCTGGACGTCATCGCCAACGAGACGCTGCTCTCCTGCCTGGGCTCACGGGCCGGACTCGCGATCGTCGCCTCCGAGGAGAACGAGGAGCCGCTGCTCCTGCGCACGGAGACCGACGGGGAGCGCCCCTACATCGCGCTCTTCGATCCGCTGGACGGCTCGTCCAACCTCGACACCTGCGGCTCGGTCGGGACGATCTTCTCGATCCTCCAGCACGACCGCCGTGCGGACAGCCCGCACGAGGCCATCCGCCAGCCGGGCACGCAGCAGGTCGCCGCCGGGTACGTGCTGTACGGGCCCTCGACGGTCATGGTGCTGACGACCGGCCACGGCGTGCAGATGTTCGTCCTGGACCCGACGATCGGCTCGTTCCTGCTGGTCGAGGAGAACGTGCGGATCCCGGAGACCGCGAAGACCTACTCGCTGAACGAGGCGTACACGGCCACGTTCCCCGAGGAGTACCAGCGCTACCTCGCGTGGGCCCACGAGAGCGGCTACTCGAGCCGCTACTCCGGGGCCATGGTCGCCGACGTGCACCGGGTGCTGGTGAAGGGTGGCGTGTTCATGTACCCCCCCACCCAGAAGGCGCCGAACGGCAAGCTGCGCCTGATGTACGAGGCCAACCCCATGGCCATGCTCGTGGAGCAGGCGGGCGGCAAGGCCTACTCCGGGCTGCAGCGCACGCTGGAGATCGAGCCCGAGGCCCTGCACCAGCGCACCAGCGTGATCATGGGCTCGGCCGCCGAGGTCGACCACGTGCTCGACCACCTGCGGGGCTGAGCGGGC
>WTJQ01000270.1:6518-8664 GCA_011524785.1 Planctomycetota bacterium
CCCTCAGCGCGCGCGGAGCAGCCAGCGGCTGGGATCGACCTCCCAGGTGCGGGTGCCGACCTCGAGGCGGCCGTGCCCGCTGGGGCAGTCGACGCGCACGGCCTCCCCGTCCACGAGCACCTGGACCGGCATCGGGTAGGGCCGGCCGGAGGCGGAGCGCCACTGGAGATGGAGGGTGGAGCCCTCCGTGGAGACCTCGAGGGTCGGCAGCTCCTTCTGGCGCACGATCGCGTCGAAGTACCACGAGAGGTCCGCGCCCGCCGCGCGCGTGGCGGCCTTGGCCACGCCCTCGGTGTCCAGGAAGTGCACGGGCGGGTTCTCGCGGTCCTGCTCGCTCTCCGGCGTCGGGTAGGTGAGCCGGCGGACGAAGGCGAAGAAGGCCTCGTCCCCCATCAGCCAGCGCAGGTTGTGCAGGAACCACGAGCCCTTGAAGTAGATGTCGCCGCCGGGCGCGTCGGTGCCCTCGCCGGCGAAGTACATGTCCTGGGTGGCGCGGGGGGCGCGCGGCGCGATCGGCCCCGCGTTGCTGACTCGCTGCCAGTCCACCTCCAGCTTCTTGCGGTAGGCCTCCGCGCCGAAGCGCGACTCCAGGTAGAGGGCCTGCATGTAGGTCCCGAAGCCCTCGTGGATCCAGAAGTCGGCCCAGTCGTCGCAGGTCACCAGGTTGGCCCACCACTCGTGGCTCAGCTCGTGGTGGTGCAGCCAGTCGTAGTCGAAGTTCGGGTCGCCGCGGAACTGGTTGCCGTAGGCGATGATGCTCTGGTGCTCCATGCCCAGGTGCGGCGTCTCGACCACGCCGTACTTGTCGACGCGGAAGGGATAGGGCCCGCACACCGACTCCATGTGCGCGAGGTGATCGAGGATCTCCTCGAACAGGGCGGGCGCGCGGTCGGCGCTCTCGGGGAGGTGCCAGAAGGTCACCGGGTAGGTGTCCCCGGCAACGCTCTTCACCTCGCGCGTGATGCTCTCGTAGGGCGCGATGTTGAGCGCGATGGAGTAGTTCGCGATCGGCGTGCTGGTGTGCCAGTGGAAGGTGCGCGCGCCGCCGTCCCCCTCCGTGATGCCGACGAGCCGGCCATTGGAGGCGCACACGAGGCCCGCGGGCACCGTGACCTTCAGGTCGAAGGAAGCCGGCTTGTCCGAGGGGTGGTCCTTGCAGGGCCACCAGAGGTCCGCGCCCTCCATCTGGCAGCTGGTGGCGATCCAGGGCGCGCCCGAGGGCGTCTCCGCCCAGGTGAAGCCCCCGACCCAGGGCGGGTTGGGTGCAACGCGCGGCGCGCCGGAGTACAGCACCGCGACCTTCAGCTCGTCCCCCGCAGAGCGCTCGGGCCCAGGCAGCGGGATGCGGATGCGGCCCTCCTCGTGGGTCGCCTTGACCTCGGCGCCCCCCACCGTGACGCGATGGACCTTGAAGCGCCCGTCGAGGTCGAGGGCGACGACCTCGGTGGCCCGCGTGGCCGTGGCGGTCATCGTGAGCGAGCCCGCGATGAGCTTGCGGTCCGGCACGACGGCGAGGACCAGTTCGTAGTGGTCGACGTCGTAGCAGGCCTGGTCGGGGCGGAGGGCACCTCCGGACTGCTCCGTCTGGGCCGAGGCAGGAGCGGCGAGGAGCAAAGCGGCGAGGCCAACGGCCAGGGACGCGGGGGAGAGCATGGCGCGAGGGTAGCACCGGGGGGTTAGCCTGCTCCCGTGACGACGCTCGAGGTGCCCAGGGGACGGCTGGAGGCGCACGCGCTGACGCGGGAGCCCTGGCTCCGCCGCGTGGACCTCACCCTCGGCCGTGGCGAGGTGGCCGTGCTGCGAGGTCCCTCGGGCAGCGGCAAGTCGCTCCTCCTGCGCGCCCTCGCGGACCTGGACCCGCGCGAGGCCGGGGACCTGCACCTCGACGGCGTGGACGCACGCGAGCTCCCCCCGGGCCACTGGCGCCAGCAGGTGCGGCTGGTGGCCCAGCGGCCGCCGATCCTGGCCCCCACCGTCCGCGGCGTCCTCGACCTCGCCTCCGAGCTCTCGGGCTCCGCTCGCCTCGAGGCCCCGCCGGGCCTGCGGGAGGACCAGGCCGTCGCGCGGCTCTCGGGGGGCGAGGCCCAGCTGCTCGCCCTCTGGACGGCGCTGCGCAGCACGGCCGCCGTGCTGCGCAGCGCCGTCC
>WTJQ01000034.1 GCA_011524785.1 Planctomycetota bacterium
GTACGGGTACGGACAGGGCCCGTACGGTCGGGACGGCAACGAGTCCTGACGGACTCCTGCTGGTGGCCGGAAGTTCTGAGTCCAGCCATAGTGCGCCACTTGCGCTAGGATCCTTCAAACTGTGGGAAGAGGCGGGCCCACGAGTCGTCTCCCCTCGAGCGCGAAGGCTCCGGCGGGCATGAGAAGAGCACTGATCACAGGGATCACGGGGCAGGACGGCTCCTACCTCGCGGAGCTCTTGCTGAGCCAGGGATACGAGGTCCACGGCATCGTCAGGCGAACGTCTCGGGAGTCCGGGTCCGCGCTCGACGCCTTGGCGCCTCACCATCGGCAGAGGATCCGTCTGCATGAGGGAGATCTCCTCGATGCCGGCAGCCTCCATCGAATCCTGCGAGACGTGGAGCCCGAGGAGATCTACAACCTCGCAGCCCAGACCCACGTCGGGGCGAGCTTCCGATCATCAGAGCTGACGGCGGAGGTCAACGGCCTTGGCGTCCTGAAGCTCCTCCAGGCCGTGCAGCTGGCAGGCCTCACGAACAGCGTCCGCTTCTACCAGGCCTCCACGAGTGAGCTCTTCGGGGAACTGCAGGAGAGCCCTCAGTCCGAGCGCACTCCGTTCCATCCTCGTTCCCCGTATGGAGTGGCGAAGCTCTTCGCTCACTGGACGACCGTCAACTTTCGGGAGGCCTTCGGGCTCTTCGCCTGCAGCGGGATCCTCTTCAACCACGAGAGCCCCCGGCGCGGTCACGAGTTCGTGACCAGGAAGATCACGCGTGGTCTCGTGCAGTTCCTGGAGGGCCGCTCGCCGTGCATTCAACTAGGGAATCTGGACGCCCGCCGGGACTGGGGGCACGCGCGGGACTACGTCCGCGCCCAGTGGCTCATGCTCCAGCAGGATCAGCCGCGCGACTTCGTCGTCGCGACCGGGACTCAACACTCCGTGCGCGAGTTCGTGACTTGGGCCGGCGCCGATCTGGGGATGACGATCGAGTTCGAGGGTACGGGCTCCAATGAGGTCGGAAGGGTCACCGAGGTCGCCGGGTTCGCGAGTGGGAGAGTGGGGGTCGGTGAGGTCGCCGTCCGCGTCTCTTCAGCTCTGTTCCGCCCAGCCGAGGTGAGCTCCCTCGTCGGTGATGCCAGCGACGCCCGTCAACTGTTGGGATGGAGCCCGACCGTCACGGCCCGAGAACTCTGCACCGAGATGGTCGAAGCCGATCTGCGGTCTGCTCAGGGTGAAATGGATGCCGCGGAGCAGCCAGCTGCTGACAGCTCCATCTGAAGCCTGGGGGACGCCCCTAGGCCGGCGCCTTGCCGTTCCCGCGGTGGTATCGGTCCTCGTACCGCTTGATGTCGTCCTCGCCGAGATAGCTGCCGGTCTGGACCTCGACCATGACCATCGGCCGCTCCGTCGCGTTCTCGAGGCGATGCTTCGAACCCATGGGGATGTAGGCAGACTCATTGGCTCGCAGCTCGCGGACCTCGTCGTTGATCGTGACGCGTGCGGTGCCCTCCACGATGATCCAGTGCTCGGAGCGCCTCTGGTGGGACTGAAGGCTCAGGGCCTGCCCCGGGTTCACGACGATGCGCTTCACCTGGTAGCCCTCGGCGAGGACGAGGCTCTCGTAGGTGCCCCAGGGCCGGTGGGCGACGGGGTAGGTCTTGGCCTGGTGTCGGCCGCGTGCCTCGAGGGCAGCGACGCCCTCCTTCACGCGCTGGGCCTCGCTGCGCGGGGCGATCAGGACGGCGTCCGGCATGGCGATGGCGACCAGGTCCCGGAGGCCGATGCCCACCAGCTCCAGCCCCTCGGACTCCGAGCGGAGGAGCGTGCCCTCGCAGTCCACGGCGGTGGCCGGCCCCTGGAGCACGTTGCCTGCGTCGTCCGGGCCGAACTCCTGCCAGACCGCGTCCCAGCTGCCGAGGTCGGACCAGGCTCCCTCGTAGGGCATGGCCGCGAGGCGCGAGGCCTTCTCCATCACGGCGTAGTCGATCGAGAGGGAAGGGGCCTGGGCGAAGGGACCCTCGGCCAGGCGCAGGAACTGCAGGTCCGCCGCGGCGCCCTCGAC
>WTJQ01000557.1 GCA_011524785.1 Planctomycetota bacterium
CCCCAACACCTGCCTCCCCCTGAAACCCCAGCACTCGATCTCCTGGCAATGAAGACCCTGCCCCTGATCGCTCTCCTGCTCGCCGGCGCCACCTCGGCCGCTGCGCAGACCATCCAGCCCGTCTGCTTCGAGTCGTTCGACTACGCCCCGGGCGCCATCGGAGGCGCCGGAGGCGGGACCGGCCAGGCCGGTGGATCGGGCTGGCTGAGCGCCTGGTGGTCGGGTGGCAACGGTGACGATGCGGTCGTGACGGCGGGCTCCCTGGACGCCGTCGGTAACAAGCTGACCACCAACGTCGACAACGGGGGCTCCTACCGCCAGATCGACATGACCCCGCACCCGAACATCGCGCCCGCGTTCAAGTTCGGCTCGGGTGATGGCGTCCTCTGGGTCCGCTTCTACTGCCAGCGCGCGGCCGGCACGACGGACGTCTACGGGGGCCTCTCCCTGTGGGAGGCCGGCCTCGGCGAGCGGGTCTTCATCGGGAGCCCCGGGGACTCCTTCGAGTGGGGCCTCGAGGAGGCCACGAACCCCTCCAACCGCGTCACGGTGCCCGGGATCAGCATCGATCAGGTCGTCCAGCTCGTGTGCCGCGTGACCCACGTGATCGGCGGCCAGGACACCGTCGAGCTCTGGGTCGACCCCGCCACGAACTACCCCGCCACCGCGCCGGACGCGACCCTGTTCGTCGCGGACTACCAGTGGGACGAGATCCGCATCCAGTCGGGCGCGAACCAGGGCGGCCAGACCGGCTACGACTTCGACGAGATCGTGATCGAGAAGGAGGTCGGTGGCAGCGGCAGTGGGATCGGCACGAACTACTGCACCGCGAACGCCAACTCGACGGGGGTGGGCGCGCGCATCAGCGCGACCGGCAGCACGACCGCCGGCCTCAACTTCCTCACCCTCAAGATGGAGGACCTGCCCCAGGGGCAGTTCACCCTCTTCATCGCGTCCCTCTCCTCCGGGTTCGTCTCGAGCCCCGGCGGGAGTCAGGGCGACCTCTGCGTGGGCTCCCCCCTGGCGCGCTTCGGTCCCGTGGCCGGCTACACGCTGCAGAACTCGGGGACGACGGGCATCGTCGAGCAGCAGATCGACCTCACCTCCATCCCCCTGAACCCCGCGGTGGCCGTCCAGCCGGGCGACACCTGGTTCTTCCAGGGGTGGTACCGCGACAACAACCCCGGGCCGGTGAGCAACTTCTCCGACGGCCTCTCGATCACCTACCAGTGAGCCCCGCGCTCACCCGACTCTCTTCTTCGACACCAACCATCATGAAACTCCTCCCCCTCGTCCTCGTCAGCCTCGCGGCTCCGGGGCTCTCCCAGACGATCTCGCCGGTCGCCTTCGAGTCCTTCGACTACACCGTCGGGCTCGGCATCGGCAACGGCAACGGCTTCTCCGGCTCCGGCTGGATGACCGAGTGGTGGTCCGGCAACGCCGGTGACCACGGCGTCATCACGACCCCCGGCTTCGACAGCATCGGGCACAAGCTGACGACCAACATCGAGAACCAGGGCACCTTCCGCCTGCCGGACGCGGCCCCCCACGTGGACATCGCGCCCAACGGCAAGTTCGGCTCGGCCGACGCGGTGATGTGGTTCCGCTTCCGCACCCAGCGCATCGACCCCGCTGGCGACGTCTACGGCGGCTTCTCGCTGTTCACCCAGTTCGGCGCCGAGCACATCTTCATCGGCTGCCCCGGCAACGCCGAGGCCTGGGGCATGGAGGACCCGGCCACGCTCAACCGCGTGACCGTGGCCGGCTCGGATCCCGACGTCCAGGCCCTCCTCGTCTGCCGCATCACCTTCACGGACAGCGGTGAGACCGCCGACCTCTGGGTCGACCCGGCGACGAACTACCCGACGACCACCCCGGACGCGACGCTGCCCCTGGGCGACTTCGACTGGAACGAGGTTCGCTTCCAGTCCGGCGTCACGACGGGTGGACCGACCGGCTGGGACTTCGACGAGCTGGTCATCGAGAAGGAGACCGGCGGCGGCGGCGGTGGCGGTGGGACCATCGGCACCACCTACTGCAACGCCAACGCCAACTCGGCCGGCGCCGGGGCCTCGATCAGCGCGGTCGGGAGCACCACCGCGTCGCTCAACTTCGTCACGCTGCAGATGGACAGCCTCCCGCTGAACCAGTTCTGCCTCTTCATCGCGTCGCGTCAGGCTGGCTTCGTCTCGGGCCCCGGTGGCTCGCAGGGTGACCTCTGCGTGGGCTCGCCGATCGCGCGCTTCGGTCCCGCGGCTGGCTACAGCCTCCCGAACTCCGGCTCGACCGGGATGGTGGACCAGCTGATCGACCTCACCTCGATCCCGCTGACCCCCGCCGTGGGCGTGCTGCCGGGCGAGACCTGGTACTTCCAGGGCTGGTACCGCGACAACAACCCGACCCCCACCTCGAACTTCTCGAACGCCCTCTCCATCACCTTCCAGTGAGGGCTGGGCCGGCCCCTGCGGCCGGCCTGAGCCAGACCGGCTGTTCTAGCCGCTCTGCGAGTGAGACACGCGCTCCCTGCCCGGCAGGAGCGCGTGTCTCGTCCTATATTTGAGGTGTTCCTTCCTCTGCAGATATGAAGCAATTCCTCCCCCTCCTCGCGCTGATCGGCCCCCTCGCAGGGCTGGCCTCCGCGCAGACGACGCTCATCTCCCAGGACTCCTTCGACTACCCCGCCACCGATGTCCTCGGCGGGAAGACCGGCGGGACCGGCTGGCTCTTCCCCTGGTGGTCCGGGAACAACCTGGACGACGCCCTGATCAGCAGCCCGGGCGTCGATGCGATCGGCGAGCAGTGCATCACCAACAACCAGGACGCGGGGAGCTACCGCCTCCCGGACTACACCAACTTCACCCAGATCATCGACGCGGAGAACCGCTTCGGCATCGACAACACGGTGTTCTGGATCAGCTTCTGGCAGCAGAAGGCACCGGGCTCGACGGACGAGTACGGCGGCTTCTCCTTCAACGAGCAACTCGTCGCGGAGAAGCTCTTCGTCGGCAGCCCGTGGCAGTCCGGCGAGCTGGGGATGCAGCCGGTCGGCGGCGCCCCCGTCACGATCACCGGCTCGGACCCGAACGTCCTCACGCGCGTGGTGATCCGCCTCGAGCACCTGCCGGGCGACGAGAACATCAAGGTCTGGCTCGACCCCTCGGTCCCCCACCCGGACGCCGCCCAGTTCCCGCCCGACCTGGACGAGATGGTGCCCGACTTCGTGTGGAACGAGGTGCGCCTGCAGTCCGGCTCCAACCAGGGCGGCCTGACCGGCTGGCTCTTCGACGACCTCGTGATCGAGACCGAGGGCGGGTCGTTCCCCAACATCGGGAACAACTACTGCATCGGCGAGGTGAACTCGACCGGAGCCGGCGCGGCGATCTCGGCGGTCGGCGTCGACTTCGCGGGGGGGCAACCCCTGTCGCTGATCGCCTCCGGCCTGCCGCAGAACCAGTTCGGGTTCTTCATCACGGGCATCGCACCGGGCTTCGTGGCGGGGCCTGGCGGCTCCCAGGGCAACCTCTGCATCATTGGCCAGCTCGGTCGCTTCACCGCGCCCGGCCAGGTGCAGAACTCAGGCGTCCAAGGGCTGATCTCGATCGACGTGGACACCAACAACATGCCCCTCAACCCGGTGGTCGCGATCCAGCCGGGTGAGACGTGGAACTTCCAGCTCTGGTACCGGGACAACAACCCGCAGACCACCTCGAACTTCACGGACGCGATCTCGATCTTCTTCAACTGACGCTGTCCAGCACCATGCGAGCCCTGCCCCTCGCTCTCGTCCTCCTGGGAGCCAGCGCGTCCGGCGCGTTGGCTCAGGGTGGCGGCAGTCCCTACGCGCCCCCGACGGGCACCGCCCTCGGCGAGCGCTGGGTGATGCTGCACTTCGTGACCACCGTCCCCGGCCACGTGGACGAGCTGAAGGTCACCCTGACGGACCTGGGCAGGGGCGCCGCGGACCTCTACGTGCGGCAGCAGTACCGGCCGACGGAGACCGAGTGGGACTTCCGCTCGGCCACCCCCGGGACCGGCAACGAGTCGGTCACGATCACCCCGGAGACGAGCCCCACCCTCCAGAGCGGGCTCTACCGGATCGGCGTCTTCGCGCCGCTCTCGAACCCCTTCTCGCTGCAGATCGAGAAGCTCTCGGGGGCGAGCTCCCAGCCGGGCATGGGGGCGATCCCGTTCCGCTACGACGACGGGACGGAGGCCACCGCCTTCCGGGTCTGGGCACCGAACGCCGACTCGGTCCACGTGGCCGGCTCGTTCAACTCCTGGAGCTCGACCTCCAGCGAGCTGCAGAGCGAGGGCAACGGGATCTTCTCGCTGGACTACCGCGGCGCCGGTGCGGACGACGCCTACAAGTTCGTCATCCGCAACGGATCCCAGACGCTCTGGAAGAACGACCCCTTCGCAGCGTCGATCACGAACAGCGTCGGGGACTCGGTGATCGTGGACCACGGCCTCCACGAGTGGCAGGACGACGGCTACACGACGCCCGCCTGGAACGACCTGGTCGTGTACGAGATGCACGTCGGCACGTTCAACCCGAACAACTGGCCCCAGGTCGGCGGCTTCCAGGGCGTGATCCAACGCCTCCCCTACCTGCAGCAGCTCGGCGTGAACGCGCTCGAGCTGATGCCGGTCAACGAGTTCGCTGGCGAGAACTCGTGGGGCTACAACACCGCCCACCCCTTCACGGTCGAGTCGGCGTACGGCGGGGTCGAGGGACTGCGCCAGCTCGTGGACGCGGCGCACCAGCACGGGATCGCGATCCTGCTGGACGTGCTCTACAACCACTGGGGCCCGACCGACCTCGACCTCTGGCAGTTCGACGGCTGGTCGATCGGCGGCTGGGGTGGGATCTACTTCTACAACGACGACCGCGCGGTGACCCCCTGGGGCAACACCAAGCCGGACTTCGGCCGCGGCGAGGTCCGCAGCTACATCCGCGACAACGCGCTGTATTGGCTCGACAAGCTGCGGGTCGACGGCCTCCGCTGGGACTCGACGTCCACCATCCGGCGCAACCCCACGGGCGACAACCCGGACGGCTGGTCCCTGATGCAGTGGGCCAACGACTCCGTGGACGGCTTCCAGGGCTGGAAGATCCAGATCGCGGAGGACATGTACGCCGCCCCCAACGACTGGATCACGAAGTCGACGGGCGCCGGCGGAGCGGGCTTCGACTCCCAGTGGGACGCGATGTTCATCCACCCGGTGCGCGAAGCCATCGAGCAGGGGGACGACAACGCCCGCAACATGTGGGCCGTACGGGACGCGCTGGCGCACAAGTACAACAACTCGGCCTTCCAGCGCGTGATCTACACCGAGTCGCACGACGAGGTCGCGAACGGCCGCTCACGCGTGCCCGAGGAGATCTGGCCGGGGAACGCGGGCAGCTACTACTCGAAGAAGCGCTCGACCCTCGGGGCCGCCATGGTCTTCACCGCGCCCGGGATCCCGATGCTCTTCCAGGGGCAGGAGTTCCTGGAGGACGGCTACTTCCACGACGACGACCCGCTCGACTGGAACAAGCTCAGCGTCTACGACGGGATCCTGGACATGTACCGGGACCTCATCCACCTGCGGCGCAACCTCTCGGGCACGACCCAGGGCCTCAAGGGCCAGAACATCAACATCCACCACGTCAACAACGGCGCCAAGGTCATCGGCTTCCATCGCTGGGACCAGGGTGGTCCCGGGGACGACGTGGTCGTCGTGAGCAACTTCCGCAACCAGAGCTGGAACCAGTACCGCGTCGGCCTGCCGGGCCCCGGGACCTGGCGCGTCCGGTTCAACTCGGACTGGAACGGCTACGACCAGGGCTTCGGCAACCACCCGTCGAACGACGTGGTGGCCGAGCAGGTCCCTTACGACGGGATGAGCCACAGCGCGGACCTGTCCTTCGGCCCGTACACGACGATCATCCTGTCGCGCTGATCGCGCCGCGGGGGCCGGGCGCTCGCTCGCGCTAGGATGCTCCCCATGGAGCGCCCCCTGATCGCCGTCAACGGGCTGGCCCTGACCGAGCCCAAGCCCGGTCTCCGGCTCGACGACAAGTACGCGCTCGCCATCCAGCAAGCGGGCGGCGTCCCGGTCGCCGTCCCGCCGGTCGGCGGTCCGGCCGAGCTGGCCGCCCTGTGCGCACGCGTGGACGGCCTGCTCCTGACCGGGGGCGACGACTTCGACACCGAGCGCCTGGGCCTCGAGCCGACGCACCCCAGCGCCACCGTCACGCCTCCCGCGAAGCAGGAGTTCGACTTCGCCCTGCTGGCCGCGGCCGAGCGGGCTGAGCTGCCCGTCCTCGGCATCTGCTACGGGATGCAGCTCATGGGCCTCGCCCACGGAGCGCCCTTCCTCCAGCACCTGCCGGAGCAGCGTCCCGGGTGCCAGGAGCACCGCGACGGCGCCGAGCACGTGGTGCGGGCCGAGGCCGGCTCGAAACTCGCCTCGTCCATGGGTGTAGAACCCGTGATGGTCGTCTCCAGGCACCACCAGGCCCTCGCCGACGCCCCCGCCACCTGGCAGGTGGTCGCACGGGACGAGCAGGAGCTGGTGGAGGGCATCGAGGACCCCACCCACCCCTTCCGTGTCGGGGTCCAATGGCACCCCGAGCTCTCCCCCCCGGAGAGCCCCCACGGCGCGCTGCTGCGCGCCTTCGTCGAAGCCGCCCGCGCGGCGAGGACCTCCCGATGAAGCACCCCTCTGGACGCCGGATCAGCCTCGAGGAGCTCGAGGCCATGTCCCGCCGGGACCGCCGCCGCATGATCACCATGGGCCTGGGCGTGGTCGTCCTCGCCGTGGCCGTCGTCTCCGGCAAGTACCTCGAGCAGAAGTACGCGGCCGAGGAGGCCGAGGAGCTCGCGGCGCAGGCGCCGCCGACGACGCCCGAGGCCGAGCTCTACATGCCTCCCTTCCAGGAGGAGGACCGAGCCGTCCTCGCGCGGATCGAGGACGCGACGCCCGAGCAGCGCCTGCGCGTCGATCAGGAGGTCAAGCAGACCCTCCTCTCGTACTCGAACTTCCTCACGCCGCGGCACTTCGAGGTCCTCGGCGTGCGCCCGCTGGACGAGGCCGCGCGCGCCGAGCTCGAAGCAGACCCCGCGGGACACCGCATGGACCCGTACCTGGTGCGTGGGGAGATCCGAGAGGTGGGGCGCTTCCAGCCCAAGGGCGCTCCCTTCCCCGAGTATCGCGGCGTCCTCGGCCTGGAGGACGGCAGCCTCGCTTCGTTCGCGGTCGTCAAGGATCCCGGCGTGGACGACCTCACGGCCGGCTCGTTCGTCCGGCTCGATGGGCTGTTCATGCAGCTCGTTCGGCTCGAGCTCGACGAGGGCTGGCAGGACATGCCCTTCCTGTGCGGGCGCGAGCTCACTCGCTCCTGGCCCGCGCTGGTGCACGACGAGGCGGAGCTGGAGGCCCTGCTCGCCACCGTCAAGGACGACACGCTCCAGGAGACCACGGGGATCCCGCCGGCACCCCTGAGCGCACTCCTGGCCAAGGCCCTCCAGCACGAGGAGGACTGGGACAGCGCGCTGGAGCTCGACTCCGACACCCTGACCAGCGTCTACCGGAACCCCGGCATGTACCGAGGTCGCGCCTTCCGGTTCCCGATCTCGCGCAACATGGGCCTGGGCGCCCCGAAGCGCGGCGAGAACCCGCTGCGCGTGGCCCAGCTGTCGACGGGCTGGATCGGCAACCTCACCTGGCTCGGCCCTGCACCCGTGGTGAAGTGGATCGCCCCCACCGAGGCGGACGAGCTCCTCAACTGGAAGGGGGAGGCGCGCTTCGTCGAGGCGCGCGGCTACTTCCTCAAGAACGAGAACTACGAGGGCCTCGACGGCCGCGCCCTGCGCGCCCCGGTGTTCGTCCTCAACACGATCGACGTCTTCCAGCCCGAGTCGGACGAGCGGCCGCGCACGATCATGTTCGCGATGCTGGCCGCCACGGTCGCCCTCATCGGGCTGTTCTGGATGCTGCTGGTGCGCGACCGCAAGGAGTCCCAGCGCCTCCAGCGGGAGATGGTGCGCCGCCGCCAGGAGCGCCGCGCCCAGCAGCAGGCCAGCAGCGAGGGCTGAGGCGTCCGCCTCCCCGCGCAGGCGCCCTCCCGGGTCGAGGCCCCCGAGCCCTCGGTCCGGCAGAGCGCGAGAGTAGACTGCCGCTCGTGGGCGACCAGTTCATCCGGATCGAGGGCAGCTCGCCCAGCGAGGTACGCGTGGGGGCCGAGGCCCTCGCAGGCCTCGGTCCGCTCGTCGACGCCGCCGACCGTGCCGCGGTGATCGCCGATGCGCGCGTGCTCGAGCTCCACGGCCACTGCCTGCCCGCGGACCTCCCGCGCCACGCCCTGCCGGCCGGCGAGGCCTGCAAGGAGCTCGACCAGCTGGGACGGGCCCTCGACTTCTGCGCGGGTGCCGGACTGTCGCGCCGCTCCCTCGTGATCGGGTTCGGGGGCGGGGCTGCGACCGACCTGGCCGGGTTGACCGCTGCTCTCTTCAAGCGGGGCGTGCCGGTCGTCCAGGTGCCGACCACCCTGGTCGGGCAGGTGGACGCCGCCATCGGCGGGAAGACCGCGATCGACCTCCCTGCGGGCAAGAACCTCGCCGGCGCCTTCCACATGCCGGTCGCCGTCCTCGCCGACCCGAGCTTCCTGACGA
>WTJQ01000090.1 GCA_011524785.1 Planctomycetota bacterium
GTGGGGTACAAGCCGAACACGCCGGTGCGGGAGGGCGTGCGCCGCTTCGTCGAGTGGTACCGCGAGTTCTACGCGTGAGTCGACCCAGTGAGACGCGCCTGGCCGTCGTGGGCCTGGGCTATGTGGGCTTGCCTCTGGCAGCCGAGTTCGCCAAGGGCCGAGAGGTCCTGGGCTTCGACATCAACGAGGGGCGGATCGAGGCCCTGCGTGGCGGGGTCGACGCGACCCAGGAGCTCTCGGCCGAGGAGCTCGCCGAGGCCAAGGGCCTGCGCTTCAGCTGTGACCTCGAGGACCTGCGAGCCTGCAACACCTACATCGTCACGGTCCCGACCCCGATCGACGAGCACAAGCGGCCGGACCTGACTCCGCTCCTGCGTGCGAGCGAGACCCTCGGCAAGGTCCTGAAGCCCGGCGACCTCGTCATCTACGAGTCCACCGTCTACCCGGGGGCGACCGAGGAGGACTGCGTTCCGGTGCTGGAGCGCGTCTCGGGCCTGCGCTTCAACGAGGACTTCTTCGCGGGCTACAGCCCCGAGCGGATCAACCCCGGGGACAAGGAGCACCGCGTCGCCTCGATCATGAAGGTGACCTCGGGCTCGACGCCCGAGATCGCCGAGCGGGTGGACGCGCTCTACCGCGAGATCATCACCGCCGGCACCCACTGCGCGCCGAGCATTCGCGTGGCCGAGGCGGCGAAGGTGATCGAGAACACCCAGCGCGACCTCAACATCGCGCTGATGAACGAGCTGGCGATCATCTTCAACCGCTTGGACATCGACACCGAGGCGGTGCTGGAGGCAGCAGGCACCAAGTGGAACTTCCTCCCGTTCCGGCCGGGCCTCGTGGGGGGGCACTGCATCGGCGTCGACCCCTACTACCTGACGCACAAGGCGCAGCAGGTGGGCTACCACCCCCAGATCATCCTGGCGGGGCGTCGGCTCAACGACGACATGGGGGCCTACGCGGTCTCGAGCCTCGTGAAGGCCATGCTGCGACGGCGCATCCAGGTCGAGGGCGCGCGCGTGCTCGTCCTCGGGCTGACCTTCAAGGAGAACTGTCCTGACCTGCGGAACACGCGGGTGGTGGACGTCGTGCGCGAGCTCGAGGACTACCACGTCCGGGTCGACGTGCACGACCCGTGGGCCGATCCGGACGAGGCGCGCGCCGAGTACGGCTACGAGCTGGTCGCGGAGCCTGAGGAGGGCGCCTACGACGCCATCGTGCTGGCCGTCGCGCACGAGCAGCTGCGCTCGCTCGGGGCCGCGGCGATGCGCCGCTGGGGCCGGCAGGAGCACGTGCTGTTCGACCTCAAGAGCGTGTTCCCCCGAGAGGACTCGGACCTGCGGCTCTAGCGGCGGGGCTCCTGTCCGCTCACCCTGCGGGGTCCACCTCGCCCCGGAACGAGGAAGGCCGGGGCAGAGGCCCCGGCCTTGGAGGTGGTGGAGAGGAAGGGTCTCGAACCCTCGACCTTCGCATTGCGAACGCGACGCTCTACCAACTGAGCTACCTCCCCGAAGTGAGGCGAGAAGGTAGGGCGCCACCCCGCCGGGCGTCAACCGTTCAGGGCCTGGGAGGCATGGAGGCCCGGCACGGTCCCGGATCGAGACGGTCGGCGCCTTCCTTGCCCCGCCCGGGCCACTGCCCACACTGAGGCCTCGGAGCACATCCCCACTGGCCCGACGGGGCCCTCCGCGGCGTCCTATCCTTCGACGGCGGGCCAGAGGAGGCTGCCCTGCAACCCGAGTCGCCTGCGCTCGTTCCCTCCTGGGGCGGGTGGGGGAGGCGGTGGTCCGCACCTCCCGAGGAATCCTGAGCTCCTCGCTCCTGCCCACGGTCCCAGCCGCTCCCATGCGCCGCCCCATCCTGCTCACCGCCCTCCTGGCCCACGTGCTCGGATGGGCTCTGGCGGACGGCGCCATGGCGCGTGCGCAACGATCGTCAGTCCCGGAGCGCGGGGCGGCGACGAGCCAAGGCCCCCCGCCCGAGCCTGCCGAGGACCCCGCCGCGACCCGGACTTGGGACCTGCTGGGCCTCCCCGCCGGATCCGCTCTCGACCTGCG
>WTJQ01000636.1 GCA_011524785.1 Planctomycetota bacterium
GCCAGGTTCCCGTGACCCCGGCAGAGGTTCGCGCGGCGAACCTCCTCGCCCTCGCGCCAGGCGAGGTTGATCTCGAGCGCCGCGGTGACGGTGCGCCCCTCGTCGTGACGCAGCTCGAACCAGGCGGCGCAGGCCTGGACCGCATGGAGGTCCGCCCGCAGCCCACCCTCCAGGGTCTCGCCCCCCTTCACCAGGCGCCAGCAATCGGCGTCCCACTCGAGGTCGGGGAAGCTCGCGACCCCGCGACGTCCCAGGGCGACCACGACGAGCGCTCCGAGGGCAAGGCCGCCCCAGATCGCAGTGATCATCACCCACCGGAGCGCCACCGCGACTCGATCCCCTGGCTCCGCCTCCGGCCCGAACGCGAGCACGACCGCCGTCATCCCCGCGCCCAGCGCAATCACCAGGGCGCCCGCGCCCAGCCTCCGACTCGCCGCGAGCCTGGGATCGGTCGAGAAGCGCCCGGGCCCCACGCGGTGCAGCACGCCGGTGAGCGTGTACGCATCCCCCCCCAGGACCGGGGAGCGACTGACGCCGGGAGCCGCGCTGTCGCGGTCGTGCTGGACCTCCCGCGCCTGCACGAGCCGCCAGAGCCCCAGCAGCAGCACGATCCCGCCCATCAGGACGAACACGCCCCCGAAGAGGGTCAGCGCCGGACCCTGACCATGCTCCTCGAGCCCTCGCCGGGTCAGGACCTCGGCGCCCTCGGGCAGGGCCTCCCAGGCCGCCCAGCCCGCGCGCGCCAGCAGCAGCCCGACGCCCGTGAACAGCGCCCCCACCCCGACGGCGAGGCCGGTGTTCGGGATCGCCACCCTGGAGCGCAGCGCGCGGTGGTTCCGAGCCGCCATGGCAAGAAGGCTAGCGTCCGCCCTCAGGGCTCGCGAGCCACAGGGTCCCCCTCGACGCGGCCCAGCAGCAGGTCGACGAAGCGCATCCGCATGCGCTCGTCGAGGGTGCTGAAGCGCTCGAAGCGCACGTGCTCGCCCGGCGCGAGGCCGTGGACGCGGATCCCCCACAGGGGAGCGACCGAGTCGGGCACCGCTGCGTAGCGGAAGTCGCCCACGACGCCCTCGTGCCTGCGGTCCTCGATCAGGAAGCCGTCGCTGAAGTGTCGGAAGCGCTCGAGGTCGCGGCGCTGGACCTCGTCGAGCTCGAAGCGCTCGACGAGGGACTCCGCGTCGAGGACCGGATGACGCTCTCCCTCGTGCACCGACATCGCCCCCCACCAGGGGACGCGGATCGCGTCGACCCAGTACTCGCCCTCCCACTCGTAGAAGGAGCGGAACACGAGGTTGTTGAGGATCGACGGCTTGACCTCGGGCCGGATCGGCTGGTGGCCGCGCGCGTGCCACAGCTTCCCCTGCAGGACCACGGCGCGAGCGTGCTGCACGGTACAGAGGCCGAGGTAGGCGAGGGCCACACCAAGCCCCACCGCCGGGGCTAGCCGGGTCCTGCGGCGCGCTCCGCGGATACAGCCCCACAGGAGCGGCAGCGTGAAGAGCGGGTCGAGGATCGAGATGACGTTCCAGGCCGCGCGCTCGTCGTCGAAGGGCCAGGTGAGGTGGGTGCCGTAGCTGGTGCAGGCATCCAGCAGCCCATGGGTCGCCCAGCCGAGGGTGGCGGGCAGGACCAGCTGGCGCCACGGCACGCGGAGGCGGAGCAGCAGCCAGACCAGGGTCGCGGCCAGCAGGCCCCCGAAGGGGATCGCGACCAGCGAGTGCGTGAAGTGCCGGTGGAACTCGAGGCCCAGCAGGGGATCCTCCGCCGAGCGGATCAGGACGTCGGCGTCCGGGAGCAGGCCGCCGGCGGCCCCCGCGAGGGCCGCGATGCGCTGGCGCTCCGCGGGCGCGCAGGCCTGGGCCAGCGCCGCGCCGATCACCCCCTGGGTCACCACGTCCATGCGGGCATCCTCGGGTCGGCGGCCCTCCGTTCCAAGCCCCATCGAGGGCTCCGGATCCATCGTTCCGGCGCCCCACCCGGGTTCACGGCCACCGCGCCACGGAACCGGGACCGCACCCGTCCAGTCCCGGCAGGAAGTGGTCGATGATCCTGCTCAGAGG
>WTJQ01000189.1 GCA_011524785.1 Planctomycetota bacterium
TCGTCAGGAAGCTCGGGTCGGCGAGGACGGCGACCGGCATGTGGAAGGCGCCGGCCTGGGGGAGGTCGTCAAGAGCGCGCTCCTCGCGGGCCCCGCGGCCCTGGCGGCCCTCGAGGCCGACGCCGAGGCGCTCCGCGCACGCGAGCCGGCTGCCCTCGCCCGAGCCGTGTCGATGGCGGCGGGCCTGAAGGCGCGGGTCGTGACGGAGGACCCTCTGGAGCAGGGCCCACGGCGCGCCCTCAACCTCGGACACACCTTCGGCCACGCGATCGAGACCGTTGCCGGTCACGGTCGTGTCCCGCACGGGCTCGCGGTCGCGATCGGCCTCATCCTCGCCGCGCGGGCGAGCGTCGCCGCGGGCTGCCTCGAGGACCCGAGCCTGCCCGGCCGACTCGAGGCCCTGCACCGCGCCCTCGAGCTCCCCGTGGCCCTCGCCGACCTCGGCCTCGCGCTCGACCCTGGCGCCCTCTGGGAGGCCATGGGCCAGGACAAGAAGGGCTCCGTCGGACGGCCGGAGTTCGTGCTGCTGGCGGCAGCGGGCGAGGCGCGACTCGGGGTCCAGCTGGAGCGCGATGCGGTCGAGGGCCTGCTCGGATGAGCGGGCCGAGGGCAGGCGCAGCCGAGGGGGCCCGGCGATGACGGAGGCTCCGAGCGGAGCACAGCCGCCGACCGAGGGCGCGGGCCCCAGCGGCGAGCTGTTCCCTCGTGAGGAGCTCGCCGAGGAGGTGGGCCGACACCTGGACGCCGAGGACCGACGCCAGGCACTCGCGCCCTGGGTGCTCGCGCTGGCCGTCGGGCTCCTGGCCCTGGGGCTGCCGACCGAGCGTCTCTGGGGACCCATGCGTCTGGTGACGGACGCGGCCGAGGGGGGGCGCAGCGTGGGCGTCCTCGCCGCCCTCCTGCGCCTGCTCGCCCAGAGCGACGCCCTCACCATCGAGAGCGCCGCCCGCCTCGTCACGGCGCTCTGCGCTGGCCTCACGATCCCGGCCATGCGCTCCCTGCTGGCCACCATCGGGTTCCCCGGCCCCCTCTGCTGGGCGGGGACGGCCCTGGCGCTCTTCACGCCCCTGACGCTGCTCGGGGCCACGAGTCCGGTCGAGCTGGCCCCGAGCATCCTGGGCGCGACCCTGCTGGCTCGTGAGCTCTTCCGGCTGCGCCCGGGGATGGGACCTCGAGCCCAGTGGAGGGTCAGCTCGACCCTGCTGCTGGCGGTGCTGCTGGATCCCGCCAACCTGCTGCTGCTCCCCGCTGGCGCGCTGGCCGTGGCAAGGCTCGCCGGACGCCGCGGCGTCCCCCGATGGGCCCCGGGAGCCTCCCTCGTCGCGGTCCTCGCCTGGTGCGTCTGGATCCTGCTCGGCGCGGGGGAGGACCCCGGCGGCCGCGCCGTGGACGCCCTCTTCACCTCCATGCTGGCCGGAGCCTCCGGCCCCTCGGCCAGCGCCCTCCTGGCCTGGCTGATCTGGGCCCCGATCGCCCTGGGCGTGGGCTGGATCGGACTCGCCTCGCTCCTCATGGGGCGGCGCTCCCCCGAGGAGAGTCCGCCGCCGCGCTGGGTCGCTGCCTGGTGCGCGATGGCGCTGGTGCCCGTGCTCGGCGGGCACCCGGGGCAGGGTCCGGCGCTCGGACTGCTCGTTCCCATCGGCGCAGTGGGACTGGCGGACCACCTGCTGCGGATCGAGGACGCGGACCGCGCGCGCGGCCGGGCCCGCATCCTGGTCGGCTCCCAGGTCCTCCTGGGGGCCCTGGCCCTCGTGGTCCTCCGGGTCACGGACCCGGTGCGCCCCTGGGCGGAACGAGCCCGGCGGGTGCTCGAGCCCAGCGACGTCGTGATCGCCACCGACCCCGCCCACCTCTACTGGCTGCGCCACCGCTTCCTGCTGGAGGCTCGGGACCCGAGACGCGAGGAGGAGTCCCAACCGACGGGCCGTCCCGAGGGCCGCCTCGTCCTGGACGATCCGCTCCCCGACGGCCTCGTGAGACCTGGCGACGGGGACGATCGCAGCGCACTCGGGACGGGCCGGCGGTAGCGACTCCTCCTCGCGTCTCGGGTCCCGAG
>WTJQ01000478.1 GCA_011524785.1 Planctomycetota bacterium
GTGCACGCTCGCTCATCGAGCCGCCCCCTCGCGCAGCCAGCCCAGGGCGGCCGGAGCCCCCTGCTCGGCGGCCAGCTTCGAGAGCATGGGGAGGGCAGGGCGTCCCCACGACTCCCCCACCATCAGGAGCCGCTCCCGGAGAGCGGGCACGGACCACGAGGCTGCCCGCTCCCGGAGGTAGGCGGCCGCGTCGGCCACGCAGCGCATCCCGAGGTCCACGGCCCTGTGCCGCGCATCGAGCCCGCGGGCGAGCAGCCCAGCCTCGCCGTGGAGCGGCGTGATCGGCTCGAGCCAGGACCCGCCCATGGCGCAGGCATCGAGCCACTCCCCGCCTCCGACGAGTGGGAACCGTATCACGCCGGCCGGAGCCACGACCTCGGGCGGCGCGTCCGCGCACCACTCCCAGACGTTCCCGGCGAGGTCCGCGATGCGCGTCCCCGGGGTCCGCCCCGAGGCGAACGTCCCCACCGCCACCGCGCGTCCGAGCCCGACCTCCAGCGTGTTGGCGGCCGACTGCATGGGCTGGTTCCCGTAGGGGTACGGCTGCCCGCGCGAGCCTGCGGCGAGCCAGAGCCACTCGGTCGAGGTCGGGAGGCGCATTCCCCGGGCCGCTGCGAGGGCGACGGCCTGGTCGCGATCCATGCCGACGGCGGGCAGGGAGGCCGCGGCGCCGTCCACGTCCCAGCGCGCCCCCGCGGGCACCTCACCGAGCGTCTCGAGCCACAGGGCCCGCGTCACCTCGAGGCGATCGACCAGCAGCCCGTCCGGGGACGAGCCGGAGTCGTGGCCGGTGAGGACCCGCCCCTCGTACACGGAGCCGGAGCCGCTGGGGACGAACGCGAGCCGCTCGAGCTCGAGGGAGCGCGGCGTTCCCGCATCCGAGGAGCAGCCGAGCAGCCCGAAGACGGACGCGCAGGCCCAAACGACGCGAGCGAGCCCCGAGCACGCGCGGAAGCGCATGCCCGGGGCCCGCGAGGAGACGGGGTCGGCCGACGCCGTGGAGGCCACGACCGCCCGCCGCTCAGTTGCCTGCGTCCGCGACGAAGATCTCGACGCGGCGGTTCATCTTCTTGTTGGCCGCGCTGTCGTTGGGCTTGAGCGGCATGTGAGGACCGAAGCCCATCACCACGAGGTCGCTCGACTTGATGCCCTTCTGCTGGTCGAGGAGGTGAGCCACCGCCACGGCGCGCTGCGAGCTCAGCTGGAGGTTGCCCATGGGGAACTTCTTCAGCGTCGCGGGCTTCTTGATCGGATCCGTGTCGGTGTGGCCGCGCACGTAGATCTTGTCGTAGGGGTTGCTGAGGATGCTCGCGGCGATCCCCTGCAGGGCCTTCTTGCCATCAGCGCCAAGGTCGGCCGAGCCGGAGGCGAACAGCAGCGAGTCCTGGATCATCGTCACGTAGCCGCCCTCGACGCGGAAGGTCTCCACGTCCTTGAGAGGCCGGTCCAGCTCGGCGATCCGGGCCTGGAGCTCGTCGATGCGGGCCTGGGCCTCCTTGTCGTAGCCGGCCTCCTGGAGGCCGCGCGTGTAGGCGTCCTGGACCTGGGCGTTCAGGGCCGCGTTCTCCTCGATCAGGCGCTGGTTCTCCAGCTCCATCTGGCGCGACTTGTCCTGTTCGAACTTGGCCAGGTCGGTCGCCCGGTCGTAGGCGTCCTGCGTCACGCAGGAGGCGAGGACGGAAGCCGCGCCGACCAGGGCCAGGCGGCGGAGCGTCGTGTGCAGGGTGCGTCGCTCGATCATCACGGTTGGATTCCTTGCAGTCTTGGGCGCCCGGTAGCGGAGCGCCACGTGGCCAGGCAGGCGCCGTGCCTGGACCCCCCTCGGTCGGCCCCGCGCCCCGACGGGGGGCCCGAGGTGCCTCGGCCCGTGCGCCAGCCGAAGCGAGTTCGAGCGTAGGAACCGGGATCGGCGAATCCCAGCGCGCCCCACGATTCCTCCCACGTCTGGAGCGAGCCTCGTCCCAGGGACTGCTCCCGACCTCGCGCCGCCGAGGCGAGGGCGGCGCGGGTCCTCGCCCCTCGGCACTCCCGAGCCCGAGCAGCCCGAGGCTGCGG
>WTJQ01000097.1 GCA_011524785.1 Planctomycetota bacterium
GAGGCGGAGGGATTCGAACCCCCGATGCCTTTCGACATGCCGGTTTTCAAAACCGGTGCATTCAGCCGCTCTGCCACGCCTCCGTCGGGCGGAGTCTAGCGGGCGGTGAGGGCAGCGCGGTACGGGGCTCGGGACCGTCGCTCGGCTGAGCGGTCCGAGGGGCTGGAGAGGTTGCGGGCCAACTGCCGGCCGTGCACCCGGGCGCCCAACGGGCCCCAGGGGAGGCCTCGGGCGTGGTCTGCCTGGCGGTGAGGGCGAGGGCGCAGGAGTCCCGATGGCGTCGAGCCTCGGGACGGCTAGAGTCGGGGCGCCCATGCTCTCCTCCCTGCTCCTCACCGTGGCGGCGCTGCCGTCGGTCGAACTCCCCGAGGCCCACGCAGCTGCGGAGGTCCCGCGGGTGCTGTTCCTCACGCACTCGGCCGGGTTCGTGCACTCGGTCGTGCGGCGGCCTGCGCCGGACCAGCTGGCCCACGCCGAGCGCGTGCTGACCGAGGCTTCCAAGGGGCGCCTGGCCGTGGACTGCACGCAGGACTGCGCGGACATCAGCGCCGAGAACCTCGCGAACTACGACGCGGTGCTCTTCTACACCACGGGCAAGCTGCCGATCAGCGAGGAGGGCAAGACGGCCCTCATCGACTGGGCGCGCGGCGGCGGCGCGTTCTGCGGCGTGCACTGCGCGACCGACACCTTCTACGAGTTCGAGGACTACATGGACCTCGTGGGCGGCGCCTTCGACGGGCACCCGTGGCACGAGGAGGTGACCATGAAGGTCGAGGACACGCGCCACCCGGCGACGCGGCACCTGGCGCGCCTGAGTTCGCAGCCCCCGGGCCGCTGGGTCCTCACCGACGAGATCTACCAGTTCAAGTGGTGGCGGCGGCACCCCAACCACGTGCTGCTGTCCCTCGACACCAGCGCGACCGACGTCGCGCGCGGCAAGCGCGCCGACCGCGACTACGCCAACTCGTGGTGCAAGGACTACGGCCAAGGGAAGATGTTCTACACGGCCCTCGGCCACCGCGAGGACGTCTGGACCAACCCGCTCTTCCAGGAGCACCTGATCGGCGGCATCGAGTGGGCCATCGCGGGGGACACCCTCTCGATCCCCGCGCCGAAGGATGCCCGCGTGCTCCTCGGGGGAGGCAAGGCGGCCTCGCTGGAGGGCTGGCAGCGCCGCGACGGCAGCGACGCCGCGTGGACCCTGATTCCCGCCGCGGACGACCAGCCCGCGGCCATGGAGGTCAAGCGCGGCACCGGCAACCTGTTCAGCCGCGTGGAGCTGGAGGGGGACTTCCTGCTGCACGTCGAGTTCCAGGTGCCGCCCACTCCTGAGACCAACGGGTGGCAGGACCGCGGCAACAGCGGCGTCTACGTCCAGGGGCGCTACGAGGTCCAGGTGCTCGACTCCCTCGGCCTCGAGCTGCGCAGCGGCGACTGCGGTGGGATCTACGGCAAGCACGTCGCGCGCGTGAACGCCTGCAAGCCCGCGGGCCAGTGGCAGAGCTACGACATCGAGTTCCGCTCCCCGCGCTTCGACGCCGAGGGCAACAAGACCGAGAGCGTGCGCATGAGCGTCTGGCACAACGGGGTGCGGATCCACGACGACGTGGAGGTGGATGGCACCACCGCGGCCGCCATGGCGGGCAACGAGCCGGGCAAGGGCCCGCTCATGCTCCAGGACCACGGTCACCCGGTCCGCTACCGCAACATCTGGGTGCTGCAGCGCTGAGGCCGCTCCCCCGGGAGCACTCCTGACGAGCATGCAGCGCCTACCGGTCCTCCTCGTGACCATCCTCGCGGCCTGCGCCGGGCCGCGGGTGGAGGACTCCGGCGCCTCGTCGATGCCTCAGCCGGACGGCCCGCTCTCGGCGAGCTCGGCCGCCGAGGTGCCGAGCTCCGTCCTGATGGTGGGCAACAGCTTCACCTTCTGGAACGAGGGGCTTTGGGGGCCCTTGGAGGACGGCCTGCGCGCTCAGGACGCCGAGGCGACCGTCCGCCCCTGCATGCGGGGGGGCGCCTCGCTGGAGGTCCAGTGGGGCCGCGAGAAGGTCCA
>WTJQ01000188.1 GCA_011524785.1 Planctomycetota bacterium
CGGTTCGCCGGGTCAGGGCTCGGGTCGCGGTCGAGTCGATCGCCGTCCTGAGGATGCCCGCGTTGAGTCCCGAGGACAGGCGGAACGGAGCCTGCTCCCGCTCGACCCGCTGGTCGCGCGCTCCGCGCGCCGGGCGCTGCTCGAGCGCCGCCCCGAGCTGGCCGGCCTGCAGCTGGAGCGAGGCTGGGCTGCGGTTCGCACGCTGACCGAGGACGACACGCCCGTGGTCGGTCCCGACCCCTCCGTGCCCGGGCTCTTCTGGGCGGCGGCCCTTGGCGGGCACGGCATGAGCCTGTCGCTGGGCCTCGCCGAGCTGGGGGCAGGACTGCTCTGCGGGGAGGAGGACCCGCTCGCGGAGCGCCTCGCTCCCGACGCACCGCGCCGTGCCTGGGTCCCCGATCGTGACTGGGGCACCGCGGGGGCGTCGGGCCCGGCAACCGGCGCCGAGGCCCACGGCGCTCGCCCCTGACTCCGCAGCGCCCTCGAGGTGCGTCTCCGGGCGCGAGCACGGCTCCTCCGAGCGCATCCCGGCGGTGAACGAGGTCGAACAGACCCTCGTGACGCGTCCCGCCCACTTCCTCGGTCCCTGGGACCTCGACGCGAGGCTCGCCTCCGTCCCTGAGGTCGGCGCAGGGACCGTCGTGATGGTGGAGAGCCGGGCCAAGGGGCGCGCCCTCCCATGGCACCGCAAGAAGCTCGTGCTCGTGCTCGCTGCCCAGCGCCACTTCGCCGAGGAGCTGCGGGCCGCCGGGCACGAGGTCGAGCTCGTGCGCGCCGCCAGCTACGCAGACGGCATCCGGGAGCACGTCGCGCGCCACGGCTCCACGCGCGTGGTCGCACTCCGGCCGCGGGACGTGGGGATGGAGGCCGCCCTCGTCGATGCCGACCTGGGCGCCCCGCTCGAGCTGCTGGACGACGGCGGTCCGGGGGGCCACTTCCTCCTGAACCGGGACGAGTTCGCGGCGTGGGCCCACGGCCGCAAGCAGCTGCGCATGGACCAGTTCTACGCGTGGATGCGGAAGCGCACGGGTCTGCTGATGGAGGGCGACGGCTCGCCGGTCGGCGGCAAGTACAGCTTCGATGCGGACAACCGCAAGCACGCCAAGGGCGTGACGCCCCCCGCGCGACCCGGCGTGGCCCCCGACGCCCTGACCCAGGCAGTCATCGACGAGGTGGAGTCCGCTGGGTTCGGGTACGGGAGCGCCGAGGGCTTCGCCTGGCCAGTGACGCGCGCGCAGGCGCTCGAGGCTCGAGATCGGTTCGTGGAGGAGCGCCTCGCAGGCTTCGGTGACTACCAGGACGCGCTCATCGAGGGGGAGCCGTTCCTGTGGCACGCGTGCGTGAGCGCCGCCCTCAACCTCTCCCTGCTGTCGCCGCACGACCTGCTCGAGCCCGTCCTCGACGCCTACGAGCGCGGGGACGCCCCGCTCAACGCGGTGGAGGGCTTCGTCCGACAGGTCCTCGGCTGGCGCGAGTTCATGCGGGGCGTCTACCACCTGCGCATGCCGGACCTGCGCGAGGCCAATCGCTTCGGAGCGGACCTGCCCCTGCCGGGGTTCTACTGGGACCCCGAGGCGACCGAGATGGCCTGCGTGCGCGACGCGGTCCGCCAGGTCCACGACCACGGGTACGCCCACCACATCCAGCGCCTGATGGTCCTCGGCAACTACGCGCTGCTGGCCGGCATCGCCCCCCTCGAGGTGAGCCACTGGTTCTGGTCCGCCTTCGTGGATGCCTCCGAGTGGGTCGAGCTGCCGAACGTGCACGGCATGGCCCTCGCTGCGGACACGACGTTCACCACCAAGCCGTACGCGGCCTCCGGCGCCTACATCAACAAGATGAGCGACCACTGCAAGGGCTGTCGGTACGACGTGAAGCAGCGCCACGGGGAGGACGCCTGCCCGTTCAACCCGCTCTACTGGGACTTCCTCGCGCGGCACCGTGAGGACCTCGCCAGCAACCCCCGCATGCGCATGATCATGGGGCACCTCGACCGCTTCGGCGAGGAGCAGCTCACGGCCGTCAGGGCCACCGCCGCCCGCATCCGCGCGACGCACCCGACCTCCCCCGCCTCCTATGAGTTCCACGACGACCAGGGCTGACGCCCCCATCGCGGTCCTGGGAGCGGGCGTCGCCGGGGCCGCGGCCGCGGCGCGCCTCATGGAGGCGGGTCTCCCGGTCCAGGTGTTCGACAAGGGACGCGGTCCTGGCGGACGGTGCAGCACCCGCCGCTCGGAGACCGCCGGCGAGCCGGGCTTCGATCACGGCGCCCAGTACTTCACGGCTCGCGGTCCGCGACTCCGAGCGCGCTGCGCGGAGTGGAGCGCGTCCGGCAGCGTGCAGTCCTGGAGGGGCCCCTTTCTCCGCCGCAGCGCCGGCGGCTGGCAGGAGGAGCAGCCCTCCACGACCCGCTGGGTTGGCGTGCCAGGAATGAACCAGCTGCCGCGCCTGCTGCTGGCAAGCGCCCCGACGCGCTTCGAGGCTCGCATCGTGGCCCTGCTCCCGGACGGCCGGCTGGAGCTCGCGTCGGGCGAGGTGCTGGGTCCGTTCCGCCTGATCCTCCTCACCCTGCCCCCGTCCCAGGCAGCGGCGCTGGTCGAGGATTCGCCGGCGCTGGCCACGGCTGCCGCGAACGTGGCGATGGTCCCCTGCGTCACCTGGATGGTGCGACTCGCCGAGACCGCCCCCATCGAGGCGAGCGCGTTCCGCGACGCCACCGACGAGGTCGGCTGGATCGCACGGGAGGCCAGCAAGCCCGGCCGCGACGGCTCCTCGGGGTGGGTCGTGCAGATGAGCCCAGCCGCCTCGACCCGGTGGCTCGAGGCGGACGAGGCGACGTGGCGAGCCCGCATGGAGCCCGCCCTGGCCGAGGTCCTGGGGCGAGCGCCCATAGCCACACACAGTGCATTCCATCGCTGGCGCTTCGCTCAGCGGGGCGATGCTGCTGGGAGCAGTCCGCCGAACGCCGCGAGCCCCGAGGTCCTCGACCTCGACCGGGGCTGGGGCCTCGGCGGCGACTGGCTGCGCGGCGGTCGGATCGAGGCTGCGTTCGACTCGGGCGAGGCGCTCGCGGAGCGCGCCATCGCCGCGCTCGGATGACGTCCACCGCCGGTTCGTGACTGCAGCACCAAGCGGTCACGCCTCGGCGACCGGTGCACCACCCCCTCAGGCGCGCCCGGTCGCCATGGCACGCGGCCCGAGCAGCGCGCTGACCGCGAGCGCTGCGACGAGCAGGGCGGTCCCGGCGAGGAAGAGCTGCGGCGGCCCCAGCTCGAGTCCCTTCTCGAGGAGCCAGAACAGCGGCCCCGCGAGGAGGATCCCGACGAAGTCGAGCGTCTCGCCGAGGCCCTGGATCGAGCCGCGGTCTCCTTCCCTCGGGCGCCCCTGCACGAGCACACGGATGGGGATCGAGAAGAGGCCCGCCCCCACGCCCACCAGGAGCAGCGCCGCCCGCAGCAGCCAGAGGGAGGTCGGCTCGAGATGCACCAGGAGCGTGCCGAAGAGCATCACCAGCAGCCCCGCCGGAGCGACGCGCAGCAGGCGCTCCGGGACCTCGGACTCCGCGTCCTGGCCGCGGCCCAGGCGCCCTGCCACGACGGCTCCGATCACGATGCCCAGGATGATCGCGGCGTTGAGCAGGCCGATGCTCGACTCGGGGACGCCGAGCCAGGTGCCGTAGGCGACGACGACGCTCACGAAGAGCGCCGCCACCAGGTAGAAGAACGCGCTCCCGGCGAGCGCGAGCCCGAGGAGGCGGTCCCCGCGCACCGCGCGCAGGTGCCCGCGCAGCTCGCGCAGGGGGCTGGCCGAGATCACGCGCTCGGGAGCAGCCGGCGGCAGCACCGGGATCGCGAGGGAGGCCAGCCACCCCAGGAGTGCGAAGCCCACGTACCAAGCGCCGGCCCACGGAAGGAGCGCGCCGCCGAGCCGCTCGGCGAAGGCCCCCCCCACGACGTTGCCGCACAGGATCGCGACCATCGTCGAGGCCTGGATGACGGCGTTGGCGCGCGCCAGGTGACGCGCACCGCAGAGCTCCTTGATGATCCCGTACTTGGCCGGCCCGAAGAGCGCGCTCTGCGCCCCCATGAGCAGGACCGTGAGCAGCAGCCCGTCGTAGGACCGTGCCAGGAAGGCCGCCGTCCCGCAGCCCATCACGCCGACCTCCAGCAGGTTGGCGGCTCGCACGATGCGGGTCTTGGAGAGCCGGTCGGCCAGGGCTCCGGTCAGCGGCCCGAGCACGACGAAGGGCAGCGCGAAGAGGAACGCCGGGGCCGCCTGGCCCCAGGTGCGCGCGGCCCACGAGGCCTCCACCCAGGGCAGCGTGTCCCGGCCGGCGGCGAGTCCCGCCACCAGCAGGAGCACCAGCATCTTGAAGGCGTTGTCGTTGAACGCGCCCAGGAACTGGGACGCGACGAACGCGCGGAAGGCGAAGGGTCCGGGCGTGCCCGACCGCTCCAGCTTCTCCGGCGCTCCCTCAGCCATCGAGGTCGAGCCTAGCGGCCCATCGGCCCGGATCCGTCAGGGGTTCACCCGGAACGACACCGGCCCGACCACGTCGGCTCCCACGCCCTGGTCCCCGAGCAGGGCCGCGACGTGGATCCGCGTGCCGACCAGGTGGACCGCGACGGCCGGATCCAGGAGGAAGCTCGCCTCGGCTCCGCCCTGCGCGTCGAGCGAGCCGCTGCCACCAGGCAGCCAGGGGAGCCCTCCGCGAAGGGTGAGCCCCAGCAGCCGGGAGCCGTTGAGCGGCACGAGCACGCCCCCCAGGACGAGGCCGGGGCTCGTCCCCGCGGTCGTGGCCAGCACCTGGTACGGGCGCCCCGCATCTGCGGGCAGATCGAGCCGGGCGCGCACCGTCGCTCCCGTGCTCGCGCGGACGTCCCAGCGGGAGAGGTGCAGCGGAGCCGGCGGATCGGCCTCCACGAAGAGGTCGGGGAACAGGCGCACGGGGTGCACGCCGTCGTCGACCCACACCTCGTAGGCACCACGCCCCACCTGGCCGTTGCTGGTCAGATCGAACGAGTAGGTCCCGTCGCCGTGGTCCGTGATCGGCCCGACGTCGAAGGGGTCGACGGAGGCGACCAGCGGCACGAGGCTGACCTGCGCACCGCCGCTCGAGAGCGGCGCCCCCTCGATGTCGACGAGCTCGATGCTGACCGTCGTGGAGTCGCTGCCGTTCGCACGGAGCCGCTGGTCGGCCGTGAGGACCCGGGAGCGGAGCTGGTCCGGACGTGCGGCGCGGCCGGCACGCCAAGACTCGTAGGAGGTGCGCAGCGCCCCGACGAGGTTCGAGTTGGCCTGGACGCTGACCTTGCAGAAGTAGCTGCCGGTCACGCAGCCCTGCGCCGGCGTGCAGGTCCCGTCGAGGTCCCCGAGGCGCGACCAGACCAGGAAGCCGGTCGTCGCGGTCGTCTGCGCCCCGGGGGGGCTGCAGCCGCAGGCGTTCGGCTGGAAGTCGTTGCACGAGCAGCGCCCGTCCCCGCCGTAGAGCGCCGCGGCCTCCATCGCCGCCATCACGCGCGTCCCGAGGTCGCCGGGGGTGCTCTTGAACGCGGCCTCGGCCTCGAGGACCACCTCGTTGCACGACAGGCTGTTGCCCTGGACGGCGTAAGCGAGGTCCCCCTCGTCCCCGGCGCGGCCGGAGTAGGCGAACCAGCACTGGTTCCCCGAGAACGTGACGGGCGCACCGTTCACACCGCAGATCCCGTACTGGTGGTTCTGGATGGGGACGCCCGCGTCGATCACGGCCTGGAAGGCCTCGGCCGGCGTGCCCCCCAGCAGGAACACGTCCCGGATGGCGTTGCGGTTGACGGCATTGCCATCGGGGAAGAACTGGACGGCCGCGCCGCCCTTGCCGACGACGATGACCGGCAGGTAGTCGTCGAGGTCGATGCCCGAGACGCAGGTGGCCCCGGCCACGATGACCTCTCCCGTGCGCCGATCGACGGCCACGATGGACCAGGTCGCCTGGGCCGCGGGCGCCAGGACGAGGAGGGCCAGGACCAGGTGCTGGAGGAGCCGCCGCATGCGTCCAGGATAGACGCGCGCCGAGGAACCCGACAGGGCTCCCCGGCGCGCGTCCAGACCGCGGGACGGCTCAGCTCCCCGCGGGCACGTGGAGCTCGCCGCCGGCCTCGCGGAAGGCCTCGGTGCGCTCCTTCATTCCGGCCTCGAGGGCCTCGGCCTCGTCCAGGCCGTGCTCGGCCGCATAGGTCCGGACGTCCTCGGTGATCCGCATCGAGCAGAACTGGGGGCCGCACATGGAGCAGAAGTGCGCCGTCTTGGCCCCGTCCGCGGGCAGCGTGGCATCGTGGTAGGCCTTGGCCGTCGGCGGGTCGAGGGCCAGGTTGAACTGGTCCTCCCAGCGGAACTCGAAGCGCGCCAGGGACAGGGCGTCGTCCCAGGCCTGCGCCTGGGCATGGCCCTTGGCGAGGTCGGCCGCGTGAGCGGCGATCTTGTAGGCGATCACGCCCGCCTTGACGTCGTCCCGGTCCGGCAGCCCAAGGTGCTCCTTGGGCGTCACGTAGCAGAGGACCGCCGTCCCGTGGGCGCCGATCAGGGTGGCACCGATGGCGCTGGTGATGTGGTCGTAGCCCGGCGCGACGTCGGTCACGAGCGGGCCCAGGGTGTAGAAGGGCGCCTCGTGGCAGAGCTTCTGCTGCAGCTCGACGTTCTCGACGACCTTGTTGAGCGGCACGTGGCCGGGCCCCTCGATCATGACCTGGCAGCCGTGACGCCAGGCAACCTGCGTCAGCTCCCCGAGGGTGGCGAGCTCGCTCAGCTGAGCCTCGTCGTTGGCGTCCGCCGTGCAGCCGGGACGCAGGCCGTCGCCGAGGCTGAAGCTCACGTCGTAGCGCTTGAGCAGCTGGCAGATCTCCTCGAAGTGCGTGTAGAGGAAGTTCTCCTGGTGGTGCGCGAGGCACCACTTGGCCATGATCGAACCGCCGCGGGACACGATGCCCGTGATGCGGTCGCGCGTCATCGGCACGTAGCGCAGCAGCACGCCAGCGTGGATCGTGAAGTAGTCGACGCCCTGCTCGCACTGCTCGCGCAGCGTCTCCATGAAGACCTCGATGGAGAGGTCCTCGATCTTGCCGTTGACCTTCTCGAGGGCCTGGTAGATCGGCACGGTCCCGATCGGCACCGGGCTGTTGCGCATGATCGCCTCGCGGGTCTCGTGGATGCGCTCCCCGGTGGAGAGGTCCATCACCGTGTCCGCGCCCCAGCGCGCGGCCCAGCGCAGCTTGTCGACCTCCTCGGGGATCGAGGAGACCACCGCGGAGTTGCCGATGTTGGCGTTGATCTTCACGTGGAAGGCCTTGCCCAGGACCATCGGCTCGAGCTCCACGTGCTTGCGGTTGGCCGGGATGATCGCACGGCCGGCGGCCACCTCGTCGCGCACGAACTCGGGGCTCACCCCCTCACGCGCGGCCGCGTAGGCCATCTCGTGGGTGATCGTCCCCTGGCGGGCGTACCACAGCTGCGAGCACTCGCCGTCAGGTCCCACCTCGCGGCTCGCGATCCAGGGCCCGCGGAGATCGGGCAGCCCCACGTGCGGGTCGATGCCCAGCGGCCCCGTGGTGTCGTAGAGGTCCAGCGTGTCCCCGTTCGTCAGGTGGACCCGCCGCACGGGGACCTGCAGGGTCTCGTCGCCGAAGGGCACCTCGACCTGGTGCTTGTGGGAGGAGGGGAAGCTCTGCTCGAACGGCTCGATCGGGCGGGGCTCGTGGTCGTCGAGGAGCTGGATGTCGGAGGTGGTGTCGGTCATGGTGCCTTCCTTCGCCGGCATGATCCGGATCAGGTTCGAAGGGTGCGTCTCAGGCGCTCACGGGCGCCGCCCCTGGCGGGTTCGGGCCCCACTCTAGCGGCGGAGCGACGGGGAGCAGCGGGTCCTGCCGACATCGGGTCCGGCGTGGCCCCGTGTCCCGGGGACGGGGTGGTGGGAGCAGTGGTCTCTCAGGACCCCACTCCTACGACGCCGCCGGCCCCCCCTCCAGCCTCGCGCCCGGGGAAGGTCGATGCCGGGTGGCCAGTGGGAGGCAGCCGCCGCCGGGTCCCGGGATCGCACCTTCGCCCAGGTCGTGCCCCCGTCCCCCCCGTCCGCGGCCATCCTGGGGTCATGGTGGCCGAGCTCGCGGACCACGTCGTGATCGGGGCCGGCATCGTCGGCCTGGCGACGGCCGAGGCACTCCAACGCCGGACCGGCGGGAGCGTCGCGGTGCTCGACATGGAGGACCGGGTCGCGGCCCATCAGACGGGCCACAACTCGGGCGTCGTCCACTCCGGGCTCTACTACCGCCCGGGCAGCCTGAAGGCTCGCCTGTGCACGGAGGGCCGCGAGGCCCTGGCCCAGCTCTGCGAGGAGGAGGGCGTCGCCTTCGAACGGACCGGCAAGCTGGTCGTCGCGACCCGCGAGAGCGAGCTCCCAGCGCTGGAGGAGCTCGCGCGTCGCGGCGAGGCCAATGGCCTGGACGGCCTGGAGCGGCTGCACGGGCAGGACGAGCTCCGGGAGGTCGAGCCCGCGGTGGCCGGCTGCGCCGGGCTCTGGGTCCCGCAGACCGGCATCGTCGACTACGTCGGCGTCTGCCACGCGCTGCGGCGCCGGATCGAGCGGGGCGGCGGC
>WTJQ01000261.1 GCA_011524785.1 Planctomycetota bacterium
CCGACGGGCGGGCGAAGGGCGCCCAGGAGGACGTGATCCAGCCGCAGACCGAGGCGCAGATCGCGTGGTTCGGGCGCTGGGAGGACGCGGCCGCCGAGGCGGAGCGCACCGGGCGGCCGATCCTGCTCATGTCGGCTGCGCCCCAGTGTCAGCAGGTCCCCGGCATCTGGTGACCGGGGTACGAGAACACCGAGAACGCCCTGCTCTCGGTGCCGGCGGTGGTCACCGCCTCCCGCAACTACGTCTGCGTCCGGCCCCAGACCTACGAGGACGAGGCCGAGGCCAAGCTCCTGCTGTCCCTGTTCCAGGGGCGCTCGGGCGTGCTCGAGAACACGGTCTTCTGCGTCCTCGCCCCCGACGGCGAGCGCACCCTGACGCGTGCCGGACGCTCCCCGCAGCAGCGCTTCGAGTCGGCCGACGGATTCGCCGCGTGGCTCGACCGCACCTTCGAGTCGTACGCCCGCAAGGCGAAGCCCCTGGCGGCCCTGCCCCTGCACGACGGGCTCGGACTCGCGCTCAACGTCGCGGCCTGCGACCTCGCCCCGCTCGCGGTCCTCGCGGCGGAGGACGAGAAGGCCCTGGAGAAGCTGCTCGAGCGCGCCGCGAGCCTCGCTTGGGCGGAGGGCCACATCGGGCGCCAGCACTTCGTGACCGTGGTCGGTGAGGAGGCCCTCACCGGAGCGGAGGAGGAGTTCGGCCTCGAGCTCGAGCCCGGGCTGACCCTGGTCCAGCCCGACGCCTACGGGCGCGCGCCCCGCGTCCTCTCGGAGGCCCCGGCCCGTGCGAAGCGGAAGAAGGGGGAGGACCCCGTCTGGTCCAAGGCCCTCGAGGAGGGCCGAGCCGCCCACGACCCGGACGCCAAGTCACGGCGTCGTCACGTGCGCGACGCCTGGAGGAAGGGCATCACCTGGGACTCCGAGCTCGAGGTCACCGACCCCGGCGAGAAGGAGGCCCGGCGGCGTCGCGATCGCTAGCCCGCGCTCACTGGGCCGTGATCGTCAGGCCGCCCGCGCTGCGCAGCTCGACCTTGTAGCGCGCGCCGGGGCGCGCCTCGACCCAGGGGGCCTCGCCATGGAGCGTGCGCACGCCCTTGGCCTCAGCGGCCTCGGGGTCGTGGGCGTACTCCCAGAAGCGCTGCCAGAGGTCCTCGTAGTAGGGCTCGGCCTGGTCGCCGTCGAAGTAGGGGTGCGGGCGCTGCCCCGCGCTGTCCAGGCGGTGCCCGGAGCTCGCGGGCGTGTCCTCGCCGTAGAGACGCTGGAAGAGGCAGACGCTCGTGCCTCGCAGGGCGTCGCCGCCCTCCACGTAGTCGTCGCTGAACTTGATGACGAGCGACTCGACGTAGACCCGCGAGCCCTGGAGCGTCACCTCCTCGCCGGGGCCGAGCGGCTCGCCGTCCCCGTCGACCTCGACGAAGCGCACGCGGGTCGTGACGGCGCCGTTCGCGTCGGTGCTCTGCTCCAGGACCTCGAGGCGCGCCGTGCGGTGGTCGACCTTCGAGAGGCGCAGCGCGGCCTCGGTCTGCTGGCGCGCGAGCTCCGAGGCGGCCAGGTCCTGCTCGGTGGTCGCCAGCTGCTGGCGGGTCGTGCTCAGCTCCTGCTGCGAGAGATCGAGCGCGGCCGCCTTGCGGCGCACCTCGGCGTCGAGGTGCTCCATCCGCTCGCGGTTGGTGAAGAGCTCGTCCTCCAGCAGCTCGATCCGATCGTCGCGCTCGGCCAGCTCCGCCTCCGAGCCGTCGATCTGGTCCTGGAGGATCAGGGTCCACCAGCCGGCGATGCCGGTGGCACCAGCGAGGACGAGCAGGGTGGCCGCGCGCAGGAACAGCGTCATGCCGCGGACTCTAGCGCATCGCCTCGCCGGCCGTGGCGGAGAGGCCAGTGCGCCGGGGCCGACCTCGATTCTCCATGCGCTCCACTTCGTCACGGGCTGAGGAGCGGCTGGCGTGCTTCCGTCCCCCAAGTGCGTCCGTTCTCCTGCTGCGTCATTCCTCACCAGAGCAGCCCGGGGTGGCAAGCCTGCCTCGCGCGCGCCAGAGTGGCTCCATGGCCTCCACC
>WTJQ01000376.1 GCA_011524785.1 Planctomycetota bacterium
GATATGGAACAGCTTGAGCGGCGCTGCGAATCTACATGTCTGCACTGGGGTGTGCATCACTGGCAGTTGCGATGCTCGATGCTGGGCGCACATGCACAAAGCACATCGTGCACATCGCCGAGCATCGGCATCGGCGATTTGTCTGCTGCCACAAGCGTGACTGTTCCCACTTTCCCTGACCATCCCCGAGCATGAGCTGGCACTGCCGTCGTCACCCGCATCTTACCATCACTCCTGTCTCCGACGCCATGGCGGTGCTAAGAACAACGTGGGCATAAGGACCGCGCCTTTGGGTCTCTTCTTGCACTGATAGCGTAAGTCCGGCCAATCCTTCCGAGGAAATGTTGTTTCCACTCGGCGTCGGCCCGCCCCGAGCCGCGGGCCGAGGTCTCGCAGGGCACCGCGACCGCGGAGCCCCCTGCTCCGCGCAGCCCCGAGCCGGCCCGAGCGCCTTCTCCTGCTGCGACCGCCGCGACGGCGACCGACCCCGGGCCTGGACGGGTGCGGACCAACAGCGTCCAGGACGCGTGGAACGGCTTCCTCTCCACGGTGGCCGAGCGGAGCACCAGCACGGCGAGCCTCCTGGAGAAGCGGGGGCGTCTGCTCTCCCTCGACGAGGGCACGGCCACGGTCCAGCTGCGCGGGCTGACCGACGCGGACCGGGACCAGCTCTTCGACACGCGGAGCCGCAAGCGCCTCGAGGAGGCCCTCGCCACCGCGCTCGGACGCCGGCTGCGCCTCGAGCTGCAGGACACCTCGCGGGCCAAGGCCGGCGCGGAGGACGACTTCACCCAGCGCGTGGCGACTCGCTTCGGCGCGCGCATCGAGGAGTGAGCCGGGTTCGACAGGACTTCGCGGCCGTGGCAAGGAGCCGCCGCGCACCCGAGCGAACAGCAGGACGAACAGCGAGGAACGGAGGCACACGATGAGCGGATCGATGGGAGACATGGGGCACCTGCTCTCGGCGGCCCAGCGCATGCACAAGGCGCTGGAGGAGGCCAAGCAGGAGCTGAAGGAGGCCCGGGTCGAGGGCACCGCCGGGGGTGGCGTGGTCCGCATCGCCTTCGATGGCGAGCTGGCTCCGGGCACCGTCGAGATCACCGAGGAGGCCTGGGCCGCCGGCCGGGAGACCGTCGAGGAGCTCCTCACGGCGGCGCTCCAGGACGGCTTCGCGAAGGCCGCGCGCCTGCGGGACGGGCGCCTCAAGGACGTGACCGGCGGCCTCGACCTCCCTGGCCTCTCCTGAGGTTCGTTCCCGCGCCATGGCCTACCCCGACGCCGTCGTCCAGCTCATCGAGGCGTTCCGTCGCTTCCCCGGCATCGGCGCGGTGACGGCCGAGCGCCTCGCCTTCCACGTCCTCCGCGACCCGCGCGCGCGCGAGCTGGCGCGGTCGATCGACCGCGCCGTGGAGGAGGCCCGTCGCTGCCGGACGTGTGGCAACGTCAGCGAGGCGGACCCGTGCCGCATCTGCGAGGACGAGGGGCGGGACGCCTCCGTCATCGCGGTGGTGGAGGAGCCGCGGCACGTCGAGGCCCTCGAGCGCGCGGGGGTCTTCCGCGGCCGGTACCACGTCCTGATGGGGGCCCTGAATCCCGCGGACGGGACCGAGGCCGCGCACCTCTCGGTGGCCGCACTCGTGCGCCGCGTCCAGGAGGGCGGGGTCCAGGAGGTCGTCCTCGCGACGGACCCGGACGCGGAGGGCGAGGCCACGGCCCAGCTGGTCCTCGAGGCTCTCGCAGCCAGCGGCTCCGAGGGGCCGGTGGTGACGCGCCTCGCGCGGGGGCTCCCTGCCGGCGGGGCGATCGAGTACCTCCACAAGGGGATCCTCGAGGACGCCCTCGAGGGCCGCCGCGAGGTCCGCCTCCGGCGCTCCTGAGGCCTCCAGGGCCCGCTACTGGGGCAGTCCAGGGACGCTCCAGAGGCAGCCGCGGCAGGCCGGGAGGCCCCCAGGGGGGCAGCCGTGGGAGGAGGCCCGCCCGGGCCCTCAACCCCGCGGCGAATCCAGTCGATCCCGGGAGCACAGGAGTGTCTCGCCCTGAGCC
>WTJQ01000172.1 GCA_011524785.1 Planctomycetota bacterium
ATGAACGACCAGGCCTCCTCGGGCACGGACTCACCCGCTACCAGGCGATCGATCACGGGGAGGAGCACGTCCATGAGCTGCGCGCGGCGGGGAGGGCCGATCTCGAGCGCGCGCTCGAGGTAGGGGCGCGCGCTGGCAGGATCGCTGCGCAGGGTGAGGTGGAGGATGCCGAGGTTCTGGTAGGCGTCGCCCCAGGCCTCGATCGGGTCGAGCCACTCGCGCTCCGCCCGCTGCTCCGCGGTGAGCTCGCCGAGGGTCGCGTCGCCCAGGGCGCGCGCTCGCTCCAGCAGCTCCTCGGCCGCGTCGACCTCGTCCCGGAGGTAGTAGGTCATCACGAGGCCCGCGTCGTTGACCACCCGCACGTCCTCGGGAGCCAGCTCGGCGGCCCGCTGGTACGCGTCCCAGGAGCGCCGCATGCCGGCCACCGCGCGCGTGAGCAGCTCCTCCCGCGCCGTGGGGTCGGCGGCCTGCATCGCGGCCCGCTCCAGGAGCACGGCCGCGTCCCGGTTGAAGAACCCCGCGTTGTTGGCGTCGTTGGCCGCGTCCGGGCGCCGGCCGAAGAGCTCGTCCGCGATGGCCGCCGCCTCGACCATGGCCTGCATGTCCTGCGGGCTCTTCGCGAGGCGCCCGAGCACGAACTCGAGGCCAGCCAGTCCATTGGGCAGACGGTCGCCGAGAGCGATCGTGATGCCGCCAGGGAAGAGCGCGTCCATCGACCGGAACGCCGCGGCTGCGCCCTCGGTGTCCCCCTCGTTGAGGAGCAGGAACCCGGTGGCGCTGCGGCAGCAGGCCTCGTAGTTCCAGCAGCTGGCCTGCAGGGTCTCGTCGAGGCCCCGGCAGCGCGCGAACTCGGCCTCGGCCGCGGCGAAGGCCGCCCGCTCCCCCGCGCCCGCGGCGAAGGCGTCGAGGGCGTCCTCGAACGCGGTCACGGCCGCGTACCAGGCACCCTGGGCGGAGCGCGGGAACGACTCGACCCAGCTGGCGTAGCGCGCACGGATGGCCGGCCGGCCCCCGGCCTGGTTCAGCAGCCCCACGAGGCGCTGGTGCAGCGCCGCGTCCTCGGGCTCGTAGCGCAGGGCCTGCTCGATGCAGACCGTCGCCGAGTCGAGGTCGCCGTTCCACTGGTGCAGGTTCGCCAGCTGCGCCAGCGCGAACTGGCGCTGGTCCTCGAGCCCGACGGCCTGGCTGAGCTGGTCCTCCGTCTCCAGGAAGAGCGCCTGGGCGTCCTCCCCGGCCTGGCGTGCCGCCACATAGGCATCGAAGGCCGCCTGACCCCAGACCACCGACAGCGGCGGGTCGAGGACGGGGGCCGGCCCCTCGAGCAACTCGAGGGCGCGTCCGGCGTTACGCGCGAGGGTGAGGGCTCCCTCGGTGTCCAGGCTCATGCGCTTCGCGCGGCTGATGCCCACGAGGCAGGCGACCTCCCGGCCGCTGAGCTCGCCGCCCTGGGCCTGCCGGCCCGCGCGGAACGCGCGCTCGTAGGACACCGCCGCGTCCTCGTAGTAGAAGCGCGGCTGGCTGTCGTTGGCGGCCGTGGCCATGGCCGCCTCGGCACGGAGCCACCACAGACCCGCATCGTCCTCGGCGAGGTCAATGGGGGCCTCGAGCGCATCGAGCGCCGCACGCCCGTCCCCGCTCGAAAGGGCAGCTGCCGCGGCCTCGCGCCCCGCCGCGACGATCAGGGGGGTGAGGGCCTCCCGCGCCGCGAGCCAGTCCTCCTCGGCCAGCGCCTGGCTGAGCGTCTCCCGCTCGGTCCGCTGCGCAGCGGCTCCCCCCTTGGCGCCCGCTGCGTCCTTCGTCGGGCTGGCGCAGGCGGCTGCCAGGGAGAGGCAGCCCACGAGGGCCATCGCGTGGCGGGGGAAGGAGGTCGGGAGTGCGGACATCGGGGATCGGGGAGCCTCGGTCAGGAGGTCTGCGACGAGGATTCTAGGCAGGGCCCTGCCCGAGGGGGGCGTTCCGCGGGCACGCCCGCGGCTCGGATCGTGCTCCTAGTCGCCCAGCTTGGCTGGAGTCACCCCCCGGACGCCCCTAGAGTCCTCAGT
>WTJQ01000488.1 GCA_011524785.1 Planctomycetota bacterium
ACTCCACTCCGCGTGGCGCTCCTCGATGACGATGGCTCGGGGGATGCCTCCGTGCGGGCGGTGAGGCGCGCTCTGAGGGAGGCGCCGAGCCCGCTCCCGCTCGTCCTCCGCCACGTGGACGGGGCGGACGTCCGCGGCGGGCGTCTGAACGGCTTCGAGGTCCTCGTCGTGCCTGGCGGGCACGCAGGGGTCCAGCGCCGCACGCTCGGGGCTGCCGGGCGTGCTCGTCTCGTGCGGTGGGTCCGGGGCGGGGGCACCTACGTGGGCATCTGCGCCGGGGCCTTCCTCGGGACCTCGACCGCGCCCTGGGGGCTCGGCCTGCTCGCGGTCGAGGCACTCGACGTGGAGCACTGGCGCCGTGGAACGGGCGAGGTCCCCGTGCGGCCATCCCCCCTCGCCGTCAGAGAGCTGGGCCTCCCGGCGGAGGGCTTCCGCGTGCGCTACGCCAACGGCCCGCTGCTCCGCGGCTCCGGAGCCGAGGACGTGCTCCTCCGCTTCGCCGGCGACCTCCCGGGCTGCGCTCCTCCCGCCCGCTCGCCGCGCGGTGCCGCTGCCTGGTTGGAGGGCCGTGCAGGCGCGGGGCGCGTCGCACTCCTCTCGCCCCACCTCGAGGCGACCCCTGGGCACGAGTCCCTGCTGGGGCTCGCCCTCCGACGCGCGGCGGGTCGCTGAGCCCTCGACGAGCGGTCGGAGCCTCGAGAACGCGGTCTGCGGACCCCTTGACGCACCCTCGGTGCGGCCCACGGCTGCGGGAAAACCCCGAATTGTTACCATTCTGTGATGGCGAGCTCTCCGCGGGTGCTGGTGGTGGACGACGATCCGTCCATCCTGCGGCTGGCGCAGTTCAACCTCGAGGCGGACGGCTTCGAGGTGACGCTCGCGAACGACGGGCAGGAGGGGCTGGACGTCTTCCTGGCGGGCCGCTTCGACGTCCTGCTGCTCGACCTCATGATGCCCCGGCTCGATGGGTTCGAGCTGCTGGAGCGGGTGCGCGCGACCGAGGCGGGCGCGAGCGTCCCCGTCTTCATGCTCACCGCGCGCGCCACCCCGGAGGACATGGCGCGAGCCAAGGAGTTCGGCGTGGCCGGCTATCTGCGCAAGCCCTTCGATCCGGCCGAGCTGGGGACTGCCCTGCGGGACGGGCTGGCGGCGGGCTAGCCGGGCCCCTCGAAGGGCAGGGTGGCCCTGAAGCAGGTGCCCTCGCCAGGGGTGCTGCTGACGCTGATCGTGCCGCCGTGGGCGTGCACGATCTCCCGGACGATCGCGAGCCCGAGGCCCGTGCCGGGGATCTCCAGACCGGGCCGCGCCACGCGATGGAAGCGCTCGAACACGCGCTCGAGCTGGTCGGACGGGATCCCGAGGCCGCTGTCGCGCACCGTCAGCTCCCAGGCCGCGTCCTCGGCCTCGAGTTGCACCTCCACCGTGCCTCCCTCGGGGGTGAACTTGATCGCGTTGTCCGTCAGGTTCTCGACGACGGAGCGCAGCCGCGCCGCGTCCCCGCTCATCGCGGGGTGAGGACGCTCCGGGGGCGTCCAGCGCAGGTCCACCCCGCCGGCCTCGGCCTTGGTCCGCAGGCCAACCACCACCGCTCCGGCGATGCCGGGGAGGTCGACACGCTCGATCCGCAGGCCACGCTCCCCGGACTCGATCCTCGAGATCTCGAGGATGTCCTCGATGAGGTGGTGCAGGCGCTCGGACTGGGTGTGGATGATGCCCATGAACTCCTGGCGCTCGTCCTCTCCGAGGTCGGGGCGGCTGAGGAGGGTGCGGGCGAAGCCCATGATCGAGGTCAGGGGCGTGCGCAGCTCGTGGGAGACGGAGGCCACGAACTGGCTCTTCATCCGCTCGACCTCGACGCGCTCGGTGATGTCTCGGGTCGTCCCCTGGACGGCGACGGGGGAGCCCGTCTCGTCGAGCACGAACGACGCCACCGTCTCGACGGCGACGGTCGTGCCGTCCTGCCGCTGGACCTCGTGAGTCAGGGTCACGGCGGCCTCTTCAGCGGGGTGCTCGGCCCTCGCGCGCTCCAGCCACTCCCGCATGCGCCGATGGGTCTTCGAGTCACAGATCCGCTCGATCGTGCCTCCGACCAGCTCCTCCGGCTCTCTCTGGAGCAGGCGCTTGACGGCTGGGTTGACGAACTCGAAGCGCAGGTCGAGGTCCGTCCTCCAGATCATGTCGCGCGCGTTGTCGGCGAGCAGGCGGTAGCGCGCCGCGCTCTCCTCGCGGAGCTGCTCCGAGCGGGCGTGCTCCAGCGCGCCCAGGAGGATGTCGCCCACGAGGGCGAGCAGGGCGATGACGTCCGCGTCCCAGGAGCGCGGGTGGTGGACTGCGTCGAAGCCGACGAAGCCCGACGAGCGGCCCCGGGACACCAGCGGGACCACGACGGCGGACTGGATCCCCTGGTCCGCGAGGATGGCGCGCTCGGCCGAGGCCTCGGGCGGGAGCGCGTCGAGGTCGGGGACCACGATGCTGCGCCCGGCCTCGAGCTCGGCCACCCACCAGGGGAAAGCCTCCTGGGGAAGCTCCTGGAGCCCCTCCTTCTCGGACGTGATCTCCTCGGCACACCACTCGTGCGTGTTGCTCATCAGGCGCCCAGGCCCGTGGTAGAGGAACACGTACGCGCGGTCGACCCCCATGAAGCGGCCGACCTCTCCGAGAGCGTCCTCGATCGCCGCGTCGATCGACTCGTGCGGCGCCTCGAGCATCCGAGCGGAGATGTGGGTCAGCACCTCCTGCAGGTCGTAGCGGTGGCGCAGGGCGGCCGCCTGCTCCTCGCGGCGGCGGTCCTGCACCTTCAGCTGCGCATTGCGCTCGACCAGCTCCGCATGCAGCCGGCTGCGCTCGCGCTCATGGACCACCACCTCGGTGACGTCGCGCAGGATGCCCACGCTGCCGCCGCCGAGGCGCTGGCGGGCCTGCAGCTCCAGCCATCGCGAGCGGCCAGAGGTCGCTCGGAACCGGAACCGGGAGCCCTGGGCCTGGGGGACGCCCTGGAGGATCAGCCGGGCCCGACGCCGTGCGTCCGGATCGGCGCTCTCGACGAGCTCCTCCAGGGGGCGGCCCACGCAGGCCTCGGGGGGCACCCCGAGCGTGTCGTGCACAGCCGGGGACATGTACTCCAACACGCCGGAGCCGTCGCACCGGAACACGATGTCGCGCTGCAGCTCCACCAGCTCGCGGAAGCGGTGCTCGCTCTCGGCGAGCTTCTCCACGAGCTTGTAGTGGGCCTGGGCCGCGAGGCCGTGTCCCGAGAGGTCCGACTTGCTGGAGTTCACCTCGCGCTCAGGCGGTCTCGACCGTGGCGCCGATGGCGCCGAGGAACTCCTCGGAGGTCACGGTGTCGGCGTACATCGGGAAGATCTCCTCGCAGTAGACCTTGTCCTCGATGGCCGTCCGGCCCGCGATGCAGTCCGTCACGATCTGGACGCGGAAGCCCAGCTCGTACGCGGTGCGCGCCGTCGTGTCGATGCACAGGGACGTGGCGACCCCGGCGAGGGCGATGGTCGTCACCCCGAGGTCTCGCAGCGTCTTCTCGAGGCCCGTGTCGATGAACGCGTTCATCCCGTGCTTGCCGGGCAGGATCTGCGCACGGGAGCCCATCGCCTGGATCTCATCGAGGAGCTCGCCGCCGAGCTTGCCCTCCTGGAGCGCCCCCGCGTCGCGGATGGCGGCGAGGACGCCGACCGGGTCGACGAGCTCGGGGTAGCCGGGCTGGAACAGGGTCGGCGCGACGATGACGTGCAGGTCGGTGCTGGCGGCGGCCACGAGCAGGTCGAGCGAGTTCTCGAGCATGTTGCGGTCGCGGACCTCGCTCTCGATGAGCGGGCGCAGGTTGCCCTCGGGGTGGAACCAGTCCTTCTGCATTCCGACGAGGACGAGGGCGGTCTTGTTGGCTTCCATGGGGTTCTCCGGGTGGGGGGTCTCTTCTCTCTCTCTCTCTCTCGCAGCCCGACCGACGGTCGGGAGTCGCTGCCGCGTCGTCGAGTGGCGGGCGTTGGGTGCGCATGGCTGCGCAGGTTCCCTGGGCCGTTCCCTCAACGACGAGGGTCGGATTTCACCATGAATTCCCAAGATTGGGGAGATGGATCATTCCCCTAAGGGAATACGCTTATCTCAGGCCCGGCCTAGTTTGGCCCGGACAACGGCGGAGCGCCCTCTGGCTGACCGTCCTGGCGGCCCGCCACGAGCTGCCCGCACCCGCCGGTGGCGTCCTGGGCCGCTGACCAGCGGACCTTGGCGAGCACGCCACCGTCCTGGACGCACGCCACGACCTGATGGATCCGTTCGCGGTTCGGTCGGCTTCCCGGGAGTCCCGCAACTGGGTTCACGGGGATGAAGTTCACGACCGTTCGGGTGCCCTGCAGCAGCCTCGCCAGCTGCCGCGCCTCCTCCAGTCCGTCGGTGACGCCCTCGATGAGGGTCCACTGCACCTGGAGCGGATGGCGGTTGCGGGTGCTGTAGGCGACCGCCGCCTCCAGCAGCTCAGCCGGCTCGACGTCGGGTGCGCGGGGGAGGAGGGCACGCCGCTGCTCGCGATCCAGGGTGTGGAGCGAGAGGGCGAGGGCCGGCGGCGGCGTGCAGGCCTGGAGGCGCTCGAAGACCCGCGGGTGGCCGACGGTCGAGAAGACGAGCTGCTCCCGTCCGACGCGTCCGTCGCGGTGGAGGATGGCGACGGCCTCGAGCACGGCCTCGATGTTGTGGGCGGGCTCCCCCATCCCCATGAAGACGACGCGCCGGACCTTCTGTCGCTCGCGCCCCCTGCGGACCTGGATGAGGAGCTCGTCGGTGGAGAGGTTGCGCGTGAGCCCCAGCGTCCCGGTCCCGCAGAAGGTGCAGCCGACCCGGCAGCCGACCTGGGTCGAGACGCACAGGCCGTCCCGGGGGAGCAGGACGGTCTCGATGCGCGCGCCGTCCTCCAGGCCCAGCAGCAGCTTGCGCCCGCCGTCCTCCGCGGGGTGCTCCTCGAGCACCTCTCCGAGGGCCTCGAGCGCCGCGAGCTCCTCCTCGAGAGCCGGGACAGCCGCGCGCGGGAGCGCATAGCGCGGCTCGGCGAAGGCCTCCAGCACGGGGCGGCCGAGCATCCAGGCGTCCACGGCCCGGTCGGCGTGCACCGGCTTGCCGCCGGCCCGCAGGATCGTCTCGCGCAGCCGCTCCACGAGGGGAGGGTAGCGCGCCGAGAGCGAGGGGAGGCGCTGGCCGGGCCGGGCTAGTCCGGTTTCGCCTCGAGCCGAGGGTCGAAGGCGAGGTCTCCTCCCGACCCCTGGCTCCGGGCTCGCGCGACCAGGGCGGCATCCGTGCGGAGTGCCAGCTCACGCAGCTCGTCCACCAGCTCCTCGTGCTTGCCCTGGACCGCGCGGCGCTCCTCCACGTCCTCTTCGAGGTGGTAGAGCTCCCCGCTCTCCAAGTGGAGCTTCCAGGGGCCGCGGCGGATCGCGGCCAGCTGGCCCTTGGCCGCGTAGTAGAGGAAGGGTGGGCTGGTCACGGGCCCGGCGTCGCGACCCATGAGCCGGTCGCTGACGTCTTGACCATCCAAGGGACCACGACCCACCAGCTCCGTCCCGCACAGGCGCGCGATCGTGGGGGCGAGATCCATGGCCGTGGTGAACTCCCGGCACACGCTGCCCGCGGGGATGGTGCCGGGCCACGCCGCCAGCAGCGGGACGCGATGACCGCCCTCCCAGGTCGTGCCCTTGCCGCCGCGCAGGTGCCCCGCCGAGCCGCCGGCCGCCTTCATCGGGAGCCAGGGCCCGTTGTCGCTGGAGAACAGGACCAGCGTGTCCTCCGCGAGGTCGAGATCGTCGAGGGCCGCGCGGACCGCGCCCACCGACCAGTCCAGCTCCTCGATGACGTCGCCGTAGGTCCCGCGCAGGCTCTCACCCTGGAACGCCTCGCCCGGGAAGAGCGGGATGTGCGGCATCGGGTGGGGCACGTAGGCGAAGAAGGGCTCGTCCCGGTGCGCCCGGATGAAGTCGATCGCCTCCTCGGTCAGGCGTCGCGTGAAGGTGCTCTGGTCGGGCTCCCACTCGGTCACCTCGCCGTCCACGAGGAAGGGCAGGTGGAAGCGGTAGGTGTTGTTCGGGCGCCGGCCCGCCTGGGCCATGTCGTTCGAGTAGGGGATGCCCACCCAGCGATCGAAGCCCTGGTCGTTGGGCAGCATCCCGCGCCGGTGACCGAGGTGCCACTTGCCGAACATCCCGGTCGCGTACCCAGCCTCCTGCAGGCACTCCGCCAGGGTCACCTCGTCGGGGTGCAGCCCGTGATCGTCCTCGGGGAACACCACGTGGCGGTGCATCTCCAGCACGCGCGGGTAGCAGCCCGTGAGCAGCGCCGCGCGCGAGGGGCTGCACACGGAGCACGCCGTGACGAACTGGGTCAGGCGCACGCCGTCGCGAGCCAGCGCATCGAGGTTCGGCGTCGCGATCGTCGGGTGACCCGCCACGCCGAGGTCGCCGTACCCCATGTCGTCGACGAAGAAGAGGACCACGTTGGGGCGGCGCGCCTCGCCGGCCGGGCGCGCCCCAGGCGCCTGCTCGAGGGCCGGGGCGCCCGAGGAGGCGCCCTCGGGAGCGGCGCAGGCGGCCAGGAGGAGCGCGGCGGCAGTGCAGGCGGCTGCGGAGGGCCCCGAGGCCCGGTGGGACGGCTGTCTCATGCGTGCATCGCACGGGATCGGGGCCTCGGCGGCAAGTCCCGCCGAAAGCGCGATTGAACCGTCCGCTCCCCGAGCCAGAATCCGCTCAGCCCCGCCATGGACACCTCCCCCCGATCGCTCTGCGTGCCCGTCCTGCTCCTGGCCGCCTGCTGTGCCCCGGCTCCCTCATCGGATGGCGCTGGTGCTCCGACCGACACCATGGTCGTGCGGACGCCCAGCACCGACGACGGCGCGGGGAGCGAGGCCCCGGAGGCTGAGCCCGCTCAGCCGGATGCCGCCCCGACCGAGTCCGACCCGACGGCCGCCCCCCCCGCTGCAAGACCCGTGAAGTACAACGAGCTGACCGACTTCGAGGCCTACGTCATCGAGGACAAGGGCACCGAGCGCGCCGGAACCGGTGAGTACACCGACCTGATGGACGCCGGGACCTACCTCTGCCGCCGCTGCAACGCCCCGCTCTACGAGTCGGGGGACAAGTTCAAGAGCCACTGCGGCTGGCCGTCCTTCGACGACGAGATCGAGGGGGCCGTGCGTCGGGAGACCGACGCGGATGGCCGCCGGACCGAGATCCTCTGCGCCAACTGCGACGGCCACCTCGGCCACGTCTTCATCGGCGAGCGCTTCACCGCCAAGAACACGCGCCACTGCGTGAACTCGGTCTCGATGCGCTTCTACGCCGAGGGAGCCGAGCTGCCCGAGGTCATCCGCCTCGAGGAGTGACCCTCACGAGGCCTCCTCGTCCCACTGCGCTCCGGTCCAGCCGCGGCGCGTAGGGGCGAGCTCGAGGCCCGTGCGTTCGAGGAGCAGGTCGACTGCCCTCCGCCAGTCCCGGTACATCGAGATGCGGAGGTTCCGCGTCCTCTCGTCGGCCGTCTGCACCAGCAGGACGTGGTACTCGCCGGAGCGCTGACGCTCCGTCCCGATCCCGACGCGCGTGATCGAGCGAAGGGCAATGCCTCGTTCGCGGCAGGGGAGCCCCATCCCGATGAAGCGCAGCTCCTCCGCGTCGATGCGGAGCCCCGGGAGGCGGAAGCCGCTGACGCCGAAGGGGACGAGGAGGAGCCCCACGAGGACGGCGAGCCCGTGCTCGGTCGGACTCCCTTCCGGGGCCCAGGACAGCTGGAGCCGCTCCCGCAGGAGCCCGCCAGCGCCGGCGGTGACGGCGAACAGCCCCAGGCCCGCGCACCAGGCGAAGACGCTGCGGTGCAGACGCGTCAGGGGGAAGCTGTCGGGCTCCATGGGTCGAGGACCATAGCGCGGGAGCCGCGGCGCAGGCGCGTCGCGGCTCCCGGAGCTGCCTGGATCGAGTGCGAGGAGGTCCCCGCACCCGCTCCGGATTCGATCAGAGCGGCGTACCGCTCACCACCACGTCGTCGACCCAGCCCGACTCGTTGCTGCGGTTGGCGTTCGTGATGAACCGGATGCGGAAGTCGCTCCGGTTCGCCGCGTCGGCCGGCAGGGCGTAGAGGTTGTCCGACCAGCTCGTCGAGGTGATCGAGTCCAGGGTCGTCCAGGACGATCCGTTCCAGTACTGGACGTCCATCCGCTCGCCGCTGTCGTAGCGGTTCTGACGGACGGACGCGCTCAGAGTGATGGTGTCGAAGCCCACCGTGCTGATGGTGCGCTGCATCCAGGTGGTCCGGCGCAGGCGCGCCACGAAGGACCCCGTCCGCGCGTTGCCCTCGAAGACGTCGGCTCGCCCGTTCTGGGTCTGCCAGCCGTCGATGTCGCCGGACTCGAAGCCGTCCGAGAACAGGACCTCGGGGGTGCCGGGGCCGCCGGGCGCGCTCGGCGTCGCGGAGGCCTCGTTCGAGTCGCCCGAGACGTTGCCGGAGGTGTCCTCCGCGCGGACCACGTAGAAGTAGGTGGTTCCATTGGTCACCGCGGTGTCCATCAGGGACAGGCCCGTCAGGAGGCC
>WTJQ01000613.1:0-6004 GCA_011524785.1 Planctomycetota bacterium
CGGCGCCGTGCTGTCTCCGGCGCCGTGATGTCTCCGGCGCCGTGATGTCTCCGGCGCCGTTATGTCTCCGGCGCAGTGATGTCTCCGGCCCAGTGTTGTCTCCGGCGCTGTGATGTCCGCGTCGCGATGACGCCTGCCCCTCCGTGGCGCCGGAGCCGGAGTGACCCTGATGCCCCCGTGATCCGCGCATCGCGTTCTCTCCACGGGTGCAGGGGGTCCTGCGTTGCCGCCAAGCCTGACGCCGCGGCAAGGCGCGCTCAGTCCACGCGGACGGCGGAGACCAGGGACCAGTAGCCGAAGGTCGGGACCACCTCGACCTGGCCGAAGCCCCCGGCCTCGAGCAGCTCCGTGAGGTCCCGCGGCGTCCACTGGCGTCCCTCGGTCCACACGAGCATGTCGAGGTTCACGAGGGCGTTCGCGAGAGGCCCCGCGCCGTCGTCGTCGACCAGCTTCTCGTGGATGAGCAGGCGCCCACCGGGCGCGAGGGCACCGCGCGCTCGCGCCACCAGGCGCACCGCCTCCTCGTCGGACCAGTCGTGGAGGATCTGCGAGAGGAGCACCGCGTCGTGGGGGCCCGGCCAGGCGTCAGCGAACAGGCTTCCCTCGACGGCGCGCACCCGCTCGCCGAGGCCAGCGTCCGCCGCGAACTCGTTGGCGAGGGGGACCACCGCGGGGATCTCGAGGATCGTGCAGGAGAGCTGCTCGAAGCGGGTCGCCAGGGCCAGCGAGAGGGCCCCCGAGCCGCCGCCTGGGTCGAGCAGGCTGCGGGCGACCTCAAGAGGAGCGACCGCGGCCATGGCCGCTGCGGGCCGGACGCTGATCGCGTGCATGGCCTCGGTGAAGGCCCGCGCCTTGGCCGGGTCCGCGGCGTGCTCGGCCCAGGGATCGCTCGCGTCGTAGACGCAGGGCCCGCCGGTGCGCAGGCCCTCCAGGACTCGTTCGGGGGAGAGGAACTCGTCGACCTCGAGGTCGATCAGCCCGGCGAGGGAGCCCTCCCGTCCTCGCACCGCCGAGGCGGCCACTGCCGCGGGCAGCGACCAGCGGCCGTCCGCATCGCGCTCCACGAGACCGCCGGCCCGCATGGCCGTCAGCCAGGCGCGGAGCCCTCGCGGGTGCGTGCCCGTGGCCTCGGCCAGGGCCTCGGCGGTGCGCGGCTCGGCGTCGAGGGCGTCGAAGAGGCCGGCACGCACCCCGGCCGCGAGGCCGGCCGAGAGGCGACCCGCCACGTAGGCGTCGTAGACGGGGCGATCGTCCTGGGATGCGGGGGTCGTCATGAGGGGGAGTCTGCGCTGCTGGGAGGGGGGCTGCCCATGGGGGCGGAAGGGCCGCAGGTGTGGCGAGCGCTGGAGCCGCGCACCCAACGGGCGCGCCCCGCGCCGCCGGGGGCGGTCGCGGGGCGCGCGAGGGAAAAGGGCGAGCGGGTCAGTCCTGCACGCCGAGGGTCTCGACGTAGAAGACCAGGGTCGCGCCGCCCGGGATGGTCGGCGGCGAGCCGCGGTCGCCGTAGCCCAGGTCCGAGGGGATGACGAGGATCACGGCCCCGCCCTCGCCGATCAGCTGCATGCCCTCGGTCCAGCCGGGGATCACCTGGCTCAGGCCGAAGGAGATCGGCTGGCCGCGGTCGTAGCTGGCGTCGAACTGCTTGCCGTTGTCCGCGAGCCAGCCGCAGTAGTGGACCGTGACGCTGCTCATCGGGCCGGCGGGCTTCTTGCCCTCGCCCGCGCGGACGATCTTGTACTTGAGGCCGCTCGGGGTCGCCGTCAGCTCCTCGTCCGGCGGGAGCACGAACTCGGGCTTGGTGAAGGTGCGGGCGTCCTTGCAGGACAGCTGCCAGATGGTGTGCTCGTAGGGCTCGTCGATGCGGAGCTTCTGGAGCCACGAGGCGCCGACGGCCCGCGGGATGCGCAGGTTGCAGCTGCCGCCGGGCTTGAGCACCGCGAGCGCCTGCTGGAAGAAGGGCAGCACGATGCGGGAGGGATCACCCGACAGGTCCTGACCGAGCATGCTGTCGGTGAAGAGCACCTCGCCCTCGGTCGAGTAGATGGCCCAGCCGATCTTGACGAAGCCGAAGGTGCCCGCGGGCTGGTCCCCGGAGCCCTCGGTGAGCGACTGCATCTGGACGCCGTCCTTCAGCTCGACGACGGGAGCGTCCGCTCTCCAGGGCTGGTAGGGCAGGGCGCGGTCGGTGACCTCGATCAGCTCGACGTCGAAGATGAGCGTGGCGTTGGCCGGGATGCGGGGCGGCGCGCCGCGCTCGCCGTAGCCGAGCGCGGACGGGATCGTCATCTTCCAGCGCGCGCCGGGCGTCATCAGCATGAGCCCCTCGTTCCAGCCGTCGATCAGCTGGCCGACCGAGAACTCGGCCGGCGTGCCGCGCTGGCGGCTGGAGTCGAAGACCTTCCCGTCGGTGGTCCAGCCGGTGTAGTGGACCAGGACCTTGTCCCCGCGGTTGGGCGGAGTGCCCTCGCCACCGGGGGTGAGGACGGAGTACTTGAGGCCCGAGGGGAGCTCGACGATCTCGGTGTCGTCGGGGATGGGCGGCGTGCCCTGGGGGTCCTGGGACATGGTGGCTGCGAGGGGCAGCAGCAGGAGGAGGGAGGTCAGCATGGTGAGGGGCCGCGGGTCGTGATCCCTGGCGGCGAGGGAGCGTAGCCCATCGCTGCCTCCGGTCGAGTTGGGACCCCGTCAACTCTTCCCGCCTCGACGCACCCCTCGGGGGGGCCTACGCTGCCCGGATGGACCCGGCGTCGCGCTCCCTCCGCCCCCTCCTGCTGGGGGGAGGCGCCGCGCTGGTCGCCCTCGTGTTCGGCGGGGTCGTCCTGGGGACCTCCGGGACCAGCACGCCGGACCAGGCCCTCCGCGGCATCAGCGCCGCCCTCGGCTGGGCCGAGCCCCTGGAGCCCGCGGCCCAGGCCATCCACGAGCTGCGCCTGTGGCGGGTCCTCTGTGCCTCCCTGGCCGGGGCCGCTCTGGCGCTGTCGGGCGTCTATCTCCAGGGCCTCTTCAGGAACCCCCTCGCGGCCCCGGGCCTGCTCGGGGTGTCCACGGGCGGCACCCTCGGCGCGACCCTCGCGATCCTCGTCCTGGGGGGCTACGGGCCGCAGCTCCTGCTCGAGGGCTCGCGCGCCTGGACGCCCTACGCGCTCTCGGGCGCCTCGTTCCTCGGCGCCCTGGCCACGGTCTCCCTCGTCCTCGGGCTCGCGCGGGGCACCGCGCGCACGGATCCCGGCACGCTGCTCCTCGTCGGCGTGGCGGTCAACGCGACCCTCGGCGGCGCGTTCGTCGCGGTGCAGGCGTGGGTCCTGGACGACTGGCAGGTGTCGCAGGCGCTCCTCGCCTGGAGCTTCGGCACCCTCGACGATCGGCAGGCGTACCACGTCTGGATGATCGCGGCGGGCCTGGTGCCCGCGCTCCTCGTGGTGCCGCGCACCGCGTTCGCGCTCGACCTCTTCCAGGGCGGCGAGACCGACGCCCGGCGCCTCGGCGTGGCGACCGGCACGACGCGTGCCCTCGTCGTGGTCGTTGCGAGCGCGGCCACGGCCTGCGCCGTGTCGGCGGTCGGGGCGATCGGCTTCATCGGGCTGGTCGTGCCCCACATCGCGCGCCGACTCGTGGGTACCGGGCATGCGCGCCTGCTCCCGGCCGCGGCCGTCCTCGGGGCCCTGCTCCTCCCCGCGCTCGACCTGCTCCAGCTGGCGCTCCTCGATCGGAGGTTGCTGCCCCCGGGCGCGGTGACGGCCCTGCTCGGCGGGCCGTTCTTCCTCTCGATGCTGCTGCGCCACGCGCGGGGGAGGGACCTGTGACGGCCCCCCCGCTCCTCGAGGCCCGCGGGCTGCGCTTCGGCTACGAGCCGGGACAGGAGGTCCTGCGCGGGGTGGACCTCACCCTCCGCGCGGGCGAGATCCTGTTCGTCCTCGGCCCCAACGGGTGCGGCAAGACCACGCTGGTGCACCTGCTCTGCGGCTGCCTGGAGCCCGCGGCCGGGGCGGTCCTGCTCGGTGGGGAGGACGCGCGCGCTCTCGACGCGCGCCGCTGTGCGCGCGCCGTGGCGGTGGTGCCCCAGGACCTCGACGGCGTCGCGGGGGTGCCCGTGGAGCGCTTCGTGCTCGGGGGACGCTTCCCGCACGTCCCCGCGTGGCGCTCGCCCTCGGCCCACGACCGCGCCCAGTGCCGCGCGGCCCTCGAGCGGACCGACGCCGCAGGCTTCGCAGCGCGCACCCTCGGGCAGCTCTCCGCCGGCCAGCGCCAGCGCGTGCACCTGGCGCGCGCCCTGGCCCAGGAGTCCCCGGCCCTGCTGCTGGACGAGCCGACCTCCGCGCTGGATCCCGGGCACCAGGTCGAGGTCCTGGACCTCGCCCGAGAGCAGGCCGCCGCCGGGAGCGGCGTGCTGGTCGTGACGCACGACCTCAACCTCACCAGCCAGTACGCCCAGCGCGTCCTGCTGCTGGCGGACGGGGCCGTCGCGGCGGAGGGCACCGCGGCGGAGGTCCTCCGCCCGGAGACGCTCCGCCCGGTCTACGGCGAGCGCCTGTGGTTCGGGACCTTTCCCGACTCCGGGCGACCGATCGTGCTGCCTCGCGGTGGCGACGCGTCGGAGTGACGCCCGCGCGGAGCGCGCTCAGATCCCCATGATGTGGAAGCCCGCGTCCACGAAGAGGACGGAGCCCGTGATGCCCCGGGAGTGGGGGCCCACCAGGAACTGGCAGGTGTCGCCGACCTCCTCCGAGGTCACGTTGCGGCGCATCGGCGCGTGCTCGGCGATGCGGTCGAGCATGTCGGAGAAGTCCTTCACGCCCGACGCCGAGAGGGTGCGGATGGGGCCGGCGCTGACCGCGTTCACGCGGATGCCGCGCGGGCCGAGGTCCGCGGCGAGGTAGCGCACGCTGGCCTCGAGCGCGGCCTTGGCGATCCCCATGACGTTGTAGTTCGGCACCACGCGCTCGGCCCCGATGTAGGACAGCGTCACGATCGAGCCCTCGCGCCCCTCCATCAGGGGCAGCGCGCGCCGCGCGACGGCGGTCAGGGAGTAGGCCGAGACCTCGTGGGCGAGCATGTAGCCCTCCTTCGAGGTGTCGAAGAAGTTGCCCTGGAGCTCCTCGCGCTTGGCGAAGGCGATGGCGTGCACCAGCGCGTCGAGACCGCCGAACTCCTTGCCGACCTCCTCGAAGCAGCGGTCGATCTCGTCGGGCTGCGTCACGTCGCAGGGGAGCACGATCGAGCCCGGGATCTCGGCGGCCAGCTGGCGGACGCTCTTCTCGAGCCGCTCGGTCGCGTAGGTGAACGCGAGGCGCATGCCCGCGTCGGCGAGGGAGCGCGCGCAGCCCCACGCGAGGGAGCGCTTGTTGGCCACGCCGAGGATGAGACCGGTCTTTCCTTCCAGGAGCTTCGTCATGAGGGACCTCGAGCCGCACACGGTAGCGAGCGCAGGTCCCAGGCGCGCCAAGCCGAAGCCCCAAACGGGGGCTCTCAGGAGGGGAATCGCGCCCTGGGCGAGGAGCAGACCGGGCGGTCGGCGGATTTTGCATGGGGCTCTTCGTCCTGCAGGCATGAGCCGCGGCTTCGAACACGGAATCCCCGGTCGAGGGTGGCCCCCCCAAGATCGCTGCGGCCGCCTAGTCTCGATGGCGCCCTGACGCCCCATGGGTTCCGCGCCGATCGACCAAGACTTGCCCGCTGAAGATTCGGCGTGGAAGGAATTCATGGCGTCGAATTCGCGCAGTCCAGAGGCCCGCGCACTGGCGCTCGCACGGACGGATCCCCTCGGCCTCTGGCCCGAGATCCTCGCCATCGTCGACGACGGCGCGCTGCTGATCGATCCTGCGCGCGTGTTCGAGGCTGCCTGCGCGGTCCTCGCGATCGAGTCCACCGTCGCACCGACCGCGAATGGAGCGCTCCTCCGCAAGCAAGCGCTCGGACAGGCCTTCACGATGGTCCTCGACGCGTCGGACCTCGAGGAGCCATTGCCCTTCCGAGGGCGTCCCCTCCCCGAGCGCCGAGCCCTGCT
>WTJQ01000613.1:6104-8566 GCA_011524785.1 Planctomycetota bacterium
GTGGCGCGACGAGGTTCGGATGGGACGAGGCCTGGGGCCGCTGGGTCGTGGATCCGGCGGTTCCCTGCGCAGTGCCACGGCCGGGCGAGGAGTCCGCTGCGATCGCGAGGCGCGTGCTCGAGGCCCTCGTGGTGCTCGGGCTGCACAGGGACCGGGTCGAGCTCTGGCGCGCGCGGCTGGACCACGTGGGTGGGCGGCACGAGGCGGCGGTGGTGACCTGGAGGCGCCTGGAGCGCTCCAGCCGATTCCTGGCAGTCGCCGCCCGCATCGACCTCGCGTCGGCGGCACTCGAGCGAGGCGACCTCCGAGGCGCCGCGAGCGCGCTGCGCGGACTCGAGGCGGCCGTGGACGCGGTCCGGCTCCGCGCGTGGATCGCAGCGGTCGGAGGGAGGACGCTGGCACCCGTGGGCGCTGAGCTCCCTGAGGCGCACCGGGCGCGGGGGCTGCCTCGGCCCCCGGTCCCGGCCTGCCTCGTCGCCCTCCGGGAGCGCCAGCCGGACCTCGCCCCGCAGCTCGCAGGGACTCCGCGGAGGCCCGGTCCCCATGCGACGGCGGTCTCCTGGGACGCGCTCGTCGCCGGCCTTCCATGGGCCGCGTTCGGCGTCGCGGATGGCCAGGTGCAGCTGCTCGCGTCCTCGGCCGGCGCGGCGGGTCGCGGCAGGCTCCTCCAGTGGGCGGAGGGCCGGGGCAGATCCGCGCGAGGGGAGCACGATCCTGCCTGCGCCGTCGTCGGGGACCACGTGCCCCGGGTGCTCGGACGCGAGGGAGCGGACGAGGCGAGCGCGTGGATCGACTCGGCCAGTCGGGCGGCTGTCCTCTTGCCCCTGCCGGTGGAGGCCGGCGTCGGCTGGGTCCGTGTCGAGTGGCCCCACGCTCCGGTGGTCAGCGTGGACCGACTCGCGGCCGCCCTGAGCCGCGCGGGCCTCCAGGCCGCCATGGAATCACCGCCGCGTGGGCCGCTCTTGCGCGAGCCTGGGAGAGAGGTGTCCCAACCCGCCTCGCCGATCACGGCCCCTCGAGCTTCGGAGGGACCTCCGGAGGTCGACGATCCCCTGGAGCCCATCCGCGTGAGCCTCATCAGCAGGCTCCCTTCCTGGACCGTGCGCCTTCTGGACGCCGCCGCTGAGCCCGCCGGGCCCGACGCCGCGCAGCAGCAGCGAATCCTGACGCGGTGCCTCACCAGCGGCATCGTCCTGCAGCATCGCGGGGAGCCCGGGAGGTGCCTCGATGCGAGCGCTGTGCGTGGCGTCCTCGCGCCCGTGCCGAGGCGTGGCCGCGGCAGCCTCGTCCTCGTGCTCGAGTCGAGGGCTCCGGGGGAGATCCCCGCCTGGCTGGGTCCGGAGGTCGTGCGCCAGGCGCAGCTCCTGGGGGAGCGGCTCGTCGAGGGCGAGTTCCGCCAGGTCCTCCGGCAGCGACACGGCCTGGAGTTCATCCAGCCGCGGGGCTGTCCTGCCCACGACCAGCGGCTCGAGCGCGCGGCGGCAGTGATCGCCTCCTCCTCCCCCCTGATCCTCGTGGGCCCCCAGGGAGCCGGGAAGCGCCTGATCGCGATGCGCGCCGCCCACGCGGCGCTGGGGGAGCTCCCCGTGGCGCCGGACGAGCCGAGCGCGGGACGCGTGGTGCTCCTCCGCACTCCGGAGCGCCTCACCCCGCGCCATCAGGTGGCACTCCTCGAGCGTTGGTCCCTCGCGCCGCCGGACAACGTCGTGGTCTGTAGCCAGGTCCCGCCGGCGCGCTGGCCGCTGCGTCCCGAGCTCGCGGATCGGCTGAGGGGGGTCCGGGTACCGGTGCCGAGCCTGAGGGAGGCACCCGAGGAGCTGTTCCGCTGGATCCCGGCGACGATCGAGCTGGCCTCGCAGCGGGAGGGGCGCGAGTCTCCCCGGCTGACCGAGGCAGCGCAGGCATGGCTCTGGAGGCAGCCTTGGCGGGGGAACCTCGTTGCGCTCCTCGAGGCCGCGACCTGCCTCGTGGTGCAGGGCGGCGCAGAGCTCGACGTGGAGGACCTCCGCTCGCTCCTGGGGCCCCTCGGCTTCGAGGAGCACCCACGGCTGCGGGTCGGTCCGAGCAGCGATGGGGCCCTGCGCGCGGCTGCGCGGTGGTGCCGGACCCGCGGGGGACGCCTCAACCGCGCAGCCCTCGCGCGCTGGATGGCGTGGGACGAGAAGACCGTGCGCAGGCGACTCGCATCCGCGGGGCTCGCGGACTGAAGCCTTGGCGCCGGGGGGAGGAGGGCCGCCGACGCAAGCGCGCCGGCGGCCCTGAGGCTCCTCGATCCCCGAGGAGGTCGCCGCCCGTGGCCCCCCCGGGCGCGGGCGCGACGAGGACCTCTTGGGTCCCTGACCTCTTCAACGGCAGGAGGGCGTCCTCGCTGGAGCGTGCAGTGGACGACCGTGGGCCCGTTCCCGGGGCTGGGACCGGGAGGCCCCACGACCAGTGCAACCGGCGCGCGCCCTGCTCGTCCC
>WTJQ01000497.1 GCA_011524785.1 Planctomycetota bacterium
GGTCATGGTTGTCGGGCGGGGGGACGCGTCGGAGGGCCTACGGGCCTCCCGACCTCCCCTCCATCGACCTCTCCCAGGACGCCTCCGCAACTCGCCCGGTGACACGCTGCGACCCGTCTCGGATCGAGACGAGCCCCTGCGCAGGGCTCACGGGCCGCCGCTGGGACCCGCACCGCCGTGGCGCTGCAGGCCTGCAGCGCCTGTCGCTCTGCCCCCTGGGGCCGGGGGTCCGCCGCCCTCGCGTCGAGACCGTCCCTCAGCGCTCGGCGTGCGGTGCGACCTCGTCGAGGATGGTCACGCCCAGGATCCGATCGCCGATCTCGAGCCGCTCCAGGACGTCGAGACCCTCGATGGTCTGTCCGAACACGGTGTAGCGCCCATCGAGGTGGGGCGTCGGGCGGTGGGTGAAGAACACCTGGGAGCCGCCCGAGTCCGGGTCCTCGTTGCGCGGCATCCCGAGGGCCCCCGTGAGGTAGGGGATCGGGTTGAACTCGGCGGGGAGCGCCGCGTCACGACCCCAGGCCGTGCCGGCCCCGTTCCCGTCGCCGCGGTAGCACCCGCCCTGCACCACGAAGTCGCTCACGACCCGATGGAAGGTCAGGCCGTCGTAGTGCCCCGAGCGCGCCAGCTGGAGGAAGGACGCCACGTGGCGCGGCGCCTCGTGCGCGAAGAGCTGCACGAGGAGGTCCCCGCCGGTCGTGTGGAGGCGAACGAGGGGGTCCTCGCAGGCGAAGAGGGGCATCGGGGGCGGCTCCGCAGCGGCCGGGAGCGGCCGCAGGGTGCGCAGGTCGATCCCTCGTTCGAGCAGGGCGTCCTGGGCGACCTGCGCCACGTGCCGGTGGGCACTCGCCTGGGCGCGCCGCAGGAAGGGCTCGGCCGCTGCCAGTGAGCCCACGGCGCGGACGACGTTGAACCGGACCTCGGGCGCGATGTCGCCCTCCGCCGAGTCGAAGCACTGAACCAGGCGCGCGAGCTCGTCCGGGCGGACCTGCGGAGCCAGGGCCAGCACCGCCGCCAGCCTCAGCCCGTTGTCGTCACTCCCGAGGGTCGCGTGGAGGGCAGCCCGGGCGCGTTCGCCCAGCTGAGGGTCGGCGAGGACCGATCCGAGAGACTCGACCGCGGTCCCGGCCACGCGCACGTTCGCGTCCCCGAGCAGGCCCTCGCCCAGCTCGACGGCCAGGGCGGGACTCACCTCCCGGCTGGCCACCAGGGCGGCTGCCCGCAGCACTGGATCGTCGTCGTGTGCCAGGGCACGGACCCGATTCTCGGCGCGCGTTCCCTCGAGGCGGGCCTCGGCCACGACCACGGCCGCCCGCACGGTGCGCGAGGGGTCGTCGCGAAGGTCACGGACCCTTCCCTCGTTGCGCACCCGCTCCTCGGGCCGTCGCGCGGCACCCAGGACCTCGACCGCCATGGCGCGGACGTGGAAGGAGGGATCCTCGAGGCATCCCGCGGCCGGCTCCGTCGCGTGGCCGTCGGCACGGGGCAGCAGGGCACGCACGGCCTCGTACCGCACCCTCCAGTCGTCGTCCTCGAGCACGGGCAGGAGGACGGCGAGGGCCGCACGCGCGTCGTCCTGGTCCGCCGGGACGCCGGTGCCTCCAAGGACCCGTGCGAGCCCGCGGGTCGCGAAGAGGCGCTCCCAGGCCCCGCGCTCGGGGAGCACGGCCTTGGAGTAGACCGCGAGGTGGTCCACGCCGCGCCGCGCCAGGCTGAACAGGGCGCGCCAGCGCACCTCGCCGTCGGCGTCGTCGGCAGCGGCGTCCACGAGCGCCTGGTCCAGCTCGATCGGGGCCTCGTCGCCGACCGGGAGGAGATGCGCCGCGCTCGCGGCGGCCGCACGCACGAGGGCGCTCGGGTCGTCCAGTCCGGCGGCGACCACGTCCACGGCCTCCGAGGCGCGGGCACGGGCGCAGGCCGTCACCGCGGCGGCGCGGACGACGGCCTCCGCGTCCTCGGCGGCGAGGAACCGCAGAGTTTCGAAGGCGCTGGGGTGGTCGATCCCGAGGGCGAAGCACGCGCGAGCGCGGGTCGCGGGGT
>WTJQ01000116.1 GCA_011524785.1 Planctomycetota bacterium
GGGTGCTGGACGGGCTCGGGGCGGGGCGCGGGCCCCTCCGTGATCCGCTCCCCCATCCGGCGTCCGGCCTTGAACTTGACGGCGCGCCTGCGCGGGACCTCGACCTCCTCGAGCGTCCGGGGGTTCTGGGCGCGGCGGGGGGCCCGCTCGCGCACCTCGAAGACCCCGAAGTCGCGGAACTCGATCCGGTTGCCCTCGGCCAGCTCCTCGGTGATCGAGTCCAGGAAGCGCTGGAGGATGTCCTTGACCACGACCTTGGTCTGGCGAGTCTCCTCCGCGATGCGGTTGACCAGCTCCTTCTTGGTGATCGTGCGGGGTTCCGGCTCCATCGGGCTCCTCAGCAGCTGCCCCTGAATACACGCCAAACCCTTAGGGCGCAAGGACTTGGCTCGATCGGCGGCTGTTACAATCCGCAACTCGACCACCCCAAGCCCCTGGGAGACAACGACTTGCGGCAGAGCCCGCCATCGCGCTGGGGCCAGGCCTCCCAAGCCTCTCCGCAGGAACGACTTACGAGGCGGAGGGGGACTCCTCGAGCACGAACGTGACCGGCCCGTGGTTCACCAGCGAGACCTCCATCTCGGCCCCGAAGCGTCCGGTGGCGACCCGCAGGCCCAGCCCCTCCAGGTGCTGTCGGAAGCGCTCCACGAGGGGCTCCGCGACGGCCGGTGCGGCCGCCCGGTCGAAGGAGGGCCGACGCCCCTTCCGGCCGTCGGCCGCGAGGGTGAACTGGCTGACGAGGAGCACCTCGAGCCCCTCGTCCACGGCGCTGCGGTCCATGCGTCCCCGCTCGTCGTGGAAGAAGCGGAAGCGCGCGACCTTCTCCGCGAGACGCTGGACCTCGCGCTCGGAGTCGCCGTCCAGCACGCAGAGGAGGATGAGCATCCCGGGCCCGATGGAGCCCACGGTCTCCCCGTCGACCTCGACCGATGCGCGCCGCACGCGCTGCACGACCAGCCTCAAGGGGATTCCCCCGAAGTGGGAGCCGCGTCGGCGCCCTCGCGGGCGCGCCGCGTCGCCGCAACGCGTGCCCGCAGGGCCTGGACGGCCGCGGCCAGGTCCCCGCCCGTCCCCGCAACCGCAGCGACCTGCTCCCAGGCCTCGGCTCCGCCTCCCCCGCGCGCCTCGGCGAGGAGGGCGAGCTGGACCCACGGCAGGCTCGCCTCGGGCTGCGCGCTGGCCGAGGCCCAAGCGAGGGCCTCTGCCAGATCGAGGTCCCCGAGATCCGCCTGCACGACGGCCTCCAGGGCCAGGCGCCGCGCGCGATCGTGCCGCTCCCCCCGCAGAGCCTCGAGCAGCGCGGCCGCCTCGTCCACGCGCCCTTCGCGGACGCGGACGGTGGCGAGGTCCAGGGCCGCCTCGACCCTGGCCTCGTGCCCCACGCGCGGGTCACTCCCCGTCGCGCTCAGCCATCGCTGCAGCGCCTCACCCGCGACTGGCGAGCCCTCCTCCGCCCACATCCAGGCCTGGAGCCGCCGCGCGGCCAGGTGGCCGGGATCAAGCTCGAGCGCGCGATCGAGATGCGCGCGCGCCAGCCCCCAGCGCCCCATCTCGGCTCCCTCCAGGGCCAGGGCCGCGAGCGCCAGGTGGAGGTCGGGGTGCGCATCGTCGACGCTCAGCCCCGCCTCGAGCGCAGCCCGCGCCTTGCTCTTGTCGGTCCGTGTCAAGGCGCGGGCTCTGAGCCAGGCGCCATCGCCAGGGGACAGCGCGGCCCCCATCTCCGCGAGGCGCGCGAGTTCCTCCTCCACGGCCGTCGCTCCCCCACCGGCCCTCCCGAGGCGCGCGTCCTGTGCCAGCGCGCGCACATCGAGGTTCCGCGGGCTCTGCTGGACGAGGGGCTCGAGGGTCCGAAGGACGTCGTCCCAGCGCTCCTCGCGGACCCCACCGCGTGCTGCTGCCAGCTCGGGGCGCAGCTCGGGCGCGAGGGTCCGGAACGGGGCCGCCCAGGAGGCCTCCCAGGCGCTGGGCCCGCTGGCGCAGGAGGCAATAGCGGCCGCCAACAGCGGGGCGACCAGCAATCCCGCCGCGAGTCGGGCC
>WTJQ01000309.1 GCA_011524785.1 Planctomycetota bacterium
GGTAAGTCAGGGCAGCACGACGCCGCCAGGTCGCTCGGCTCAGCACGCGTCGGGCGAGGAGTCCCGCTCGTCGCCCTGCGCGTGCGTCGCGCGCGCGGCCGCACCGCTGCGCGCCACGCTCGTAGAACCGCCTTCTCAGCCGTCGTCTTCGACCGTCTCGAAGTGCTGCTCGAGGAGCGCGATCACCTCGCCAGGCTGGTCCTCGAAGGGGTAGTGGCCGCTCCCTTCCACGACCCGGAGGGTCGCGTTGGGAAGTCGCTCCTGGAAGCCGCGCCCCTCGCGCTCAGGCAGGTAGGCGATGTCGTCGGAGCCCCAGAGGAGGAGCGTGGGGGCTGCGAGGTCCACGAGCTCGTGGGCGCGTGAGCCGTTCTCGTCGCGGACGAGGGCGATCATCGCCTCCCAGTTGCGGCGGTTGCTGCAGACCAGGTGGAACTCCTCGACCCGGTCCGGGGGGATCGTCACGAAGTGGGGGGCCAGCGCCGTGGTGATCCGCTCCGGGGAGTTCAGCAGCCAGCCCCAGTCGGCCAGGGGGTGCTCGCGCATCTCCACCTCCTCGGGGAGCCAGCCCCCCTCCGCCCGCGGAAGGCCCGCGGAGTCGATCAGGGTCAGGGAGGCGATCCGCTCCGGGGCGTCGAGCGCTGCGCGCAGGGCGAACTCGCCGCCGTAGGAGTGCCCGACGAGGTGGACGCGCTCGAGCCCGAGCGCCTCGAGGGAGGCCACGATGTGATCGGCGGCGTCCTGGAAGCCGGTGAGCGGAGCGCCCTCCTCGGCGAAGCCGTGGCCTGGGATCTCCAGGGCATGGACGGGGCGGGTCTCGGCGAGGCCGGCCGCACCCTCGACCCCGAAGACGACCTCGGTCCAGCAATAGAGGGTCGCCGGGGTCCCGTGGATCAGCACCACGGGGAGCCGGCCCTCGGCCGGGGCTGCCGGGGCGGTCGAGAGGTGCAGGACCGCAGGCGCGGGGCCTGCCTGGAGGGGGGTGCGCTGGAGCCCGTGCTCGGCCGCGCGTCGGTTCTTGGGGAGGGCCTCGAGCGCGGCCCTCACCTCGGCCTTGGGGGTGCCCTGGCAGGCCCCCAGCAGGGCCCCGCCAGCCGTCAGCAGTCCGAGGAGGGCGAGGAGCGGCCAGCGGAGCCGGCCCTGGGATCGGGAGGTGCTCATCGGGGTGTTCTTCGCGCTTCGGGCGAGGCTGGACGCCGGACTCCTGCGGGTCTCACCTGTGGCGCATCCGCACGGGGGGGGTCCTCGAAGACCCTGACGCGTATGGACACCACCGTCTGGATCCAGCCTGCGGTGGGAGCAGCCGCGCTCGCGCTCGTGTTCGCCGGCGCGTGGCTCCGCCAGCGCCAGACCCGCAACGCGGGCCTGGTCGATGTCCTGTGGACGGTGTCGGTGGGCGGCCTGGGAGTCACCTGGTGCCTGCTGGGGACCGGCTGGGCGCCCCGCCGCGGCCTCGTGGCCGCTCTGGTCGGCCTCTGGTCCGTGCGCCTCGCGGCCCACCTCGCGCACCGGGTCCTCAGCGAGCCCGAGGACGGCCGCTACCGGCGCATGCGGGAGACCTTCGGGGAGCGCTTCGATGCCTTCATGGTGGGCTTCTTCCAGGCCCAGGCCCTGCTCGCGGTCCTGCTCTCGCTCCCGATGCTCGTCCTGGCCCAGGCCCCCGAGGCCGGCTGGCGAGCGACCGATGCGGTGGCCGTGGGGCTCTGGATCGTGTCCTGGGCGGGTGAATCGCTGGCGGACCGCCAGCTCGCCGCCTTCCGCGCGCGCCCCGAGAACCGCGGGCGGACCTGCCGCGAGGGCCTCTGGTCCTGGTCCCGGCACCCCAACTACTTCTTCGAGTGGCTCCACTGGCTCGTCTACCCCCTGCTCGGTCTCGGGCTGGAGGCGGGCTGGACCCTCTGGCTGGCGCCGCTCGCGATGCTCTACCTCGTGCTGAAGGTGACCGGGATCCCCCCGACCGAGGAGCAGTCGCTCCGCAGCCGCGGGGACGACTACCGCGCCTACCAGCGCACCACCAGCGCCTTCTTCCCC
>WTJQ01000391.1 GCA_011524785.1 Planctomycetota bacterium
CTTGTATAAATTGCTCTCGGGCAAAGCCTCGCGACGGCGTTCGGTGAATGTCGCCTTTGCTTCGAGGTAGATGTCCTCCACGAAGCGGCTCCACTCGTCCAGGGGGAGCTGCTGCGCTCGCGGGGTCGTCCAGGCCCATTCCGGGTCCGTCTTCTGCACGTACTGCGCATCCGGGTCGGGCGCCGCCGGCGCTGGCGCGGCGGTGCCATTGTTCTGCTGGTCTCCCGACGTAGAGGGCGTCCCGGCTGCGGCCGCGCCTGCACCCGGGGCCAGCCCTGTCCTGGGCCTCAGCACGCGGGTAGGATCTTCGGCCCGTTCCGCGGGGAAGCCCCTCTGGGCGGACCCCGCCAGAACCCCTCCAGACCATGAAGATCCACGAGTACCAGGCGAAGCAGCTCCTGGCCGGCGCGGGCCTCTCCGTGCCCAGCGGCCACGTCTGCACGGACGCCGACCAGGCCGCCGCGGCCTACGAGGCCCTCCCGACCGAACTGTGCGTCGTCAAGGCGCAGATCCACGCGGGCGGCCGCGGCAAGGGCGGCGGCGTGAAGCTCGTCAAGAGCGCCGACGAGGCGCGCGAGGCGGCCGCCGGGATGCTCGGCAAGCCGCTGATCACGCACCAGACGGGCCCGGAGGGGCAGCTCGTGCGCACGACCTGGGTCGAGGCCGGCTCGTCGATCGCCAAGGAGTACTACATCGGGATCGCCATCGATCGCGAGCAGTCCTGCCCGGTGATGATGGCCTCCAGCGAGGGCGGCATGGAGATCGAGGAGGTCGCGGCCGCGACCCCCGAGAAGATCCTCAAGGCGCCCTTCTCGCCGTCGACCGGCCTGGCCGCGGACGACGCCCGCCGCCTGGCCGAGGGCATCGGCATCCCCGCCGAGCTCGTCGACGACGCCTGCGCCTACCTCGTGGGCCTCGCGAAGGTCTTCTGCGAGAAGGACTGCTCCCTCGCTGAGATCAACCCGCTGGTGACGACCACGGACGGCAAGGTCTTGGCGCTCGACGCCAAGATCAACTTCGACTCCAACGCCATGTTCCGGCACGGCGACCTCGAGGAGCTGCGGGACATCCACGAGGAGGACCCCAAGGAGGTCGAGGCCAGCAAGTTCGACCTCTCCTACATCGCCCTCGACGGCAACATCGGCTGCATGGTGAACGGCGCCGGCCTGGCGATGGCCACCATGGACGTCATCCAGCTGAACGGCGGCCAGCCGGCCAACTTCCTGGACGTCGGCGGTGGCGCGACCACCGAGAAGGTCACCGAGGCCTTCAAGATCATCCTCAGCGACGACAAGGTCGAGGGCGTCCTCGTCAACATCTTCGGCGGCATCATGCGCTGCGACGTGATCGCCAACGGCGTCGTCGAGGCCGTCAAGCAGGTGGACCTCAAGGTGCCGCTCGTCGTGCGCCTGGAGGGCACCAACGTGGAGCAGGGCCGCGAGATCCTGGCTGGATCGGGCCTGCCCATCATCACCGCCACCGACCTGGACGACGCCGCCGGCAAGATCTGCGCGGCGATCAAGGGAGCCTGAAGGAGGACCGAGCCATGAGCATCTTCGTCAACGCGAACACCAAGGTCCTGACCCAGGGCTTCACCGGTAAGACCGGCACCTTCCACTCCGAGCAGGCGCTGGCCTACGGCACCCAGCTGGTGGGCGGGACCAACCCGAAGAAGGCGGGCAGCGAGCACCTCGGCCTGCCGGTCTTCGGCACCGTCGCCGACTGCGTCCAGGCCACCGGGGCCAACGCCAGCGTGATCTACGTCCCGCCGCCCTTCGCGGCCGCTGCGATCATCGAGGCCATCGAGGCCGAGGTCGAGCTGGTCTGCTGCATCACCGAGGGCATCCCCGTGCTCGACATGGTGCGCGTCCGCGAGGCACTCGCCGGGAGCCGCACGCGCCTCGTCGGGCCGAACTGCCCCGGCGTCATCACGCCCGAGGAGTGCAAGATCGGGATCATGCCCGGCTACATCCACAAGAAGGGCAAGGTCGGCGTCGTCAGCCGCTCCGGCACCCTGACCTACGAGGC
>WTJQ01000401.1 GCA_011524785.1 Planctomycetota bacterium
GCCCCTGCTCCCGCGCCGGTCGCACCGTCGGGCGCTCCTGCGCCCGCGCAAACAGCACCGTCGGGCGCATCTGCGCTCGCGCCAACAGCACTGTCGAGCAGCACCACCCCGGGCCGCCCCCCGAAGGCGCGCGCCAGCAGCGCTCCGTCGAGCCGCTCCCCCGCGGGGGGCTCGAGCGGGAACACCCGCGGTCGCATCCGGAAGGCGCCAGCCATGGCAGGGCAGCGTAGCGAGCCCGCGGGCGCGCTGCGGAGATCTGGGGCGGCCCTCGTTCCGCGGGCCCCGCTCCCGCAGACTGCGGGCCCGAACCCCAGGACCTCGCCGGCCGCCCGCATCCGGGCCCCGATGCCAGCGAACCCGGGAGTGGCCCCCTCGCGAGCACACGAGTCCCCATGTCGAACGGCAAGACCCCCGCACCCGATGACGCGGCGCCTGGAGGGCGCAGCGTCCTCGGCCTCGCCTTCCTGATCGTCTTCCTCGACATGATGGGGTTCAGCGTCCTGTTCCCGCTGTTCCCCAGCCTGCTCGACCACTACCTCGCGCAGGAGGGGCCCGACTCGGTGATCGGCGGCTTCGCGGGCTGGCTCCGCGGCCTGGCCACCGACGCCGACGGCGCCGTGAACGAGGTCGCCCTCCACGCCTTCTTCGGGGGCGCGCTGGGCTCCCTCTACTCGGTGCTCCAGTTCCTCTTCGCTCCCTACTGGGGACGCAAGAGCGACCTGCAGGGTCGGCGCCCCGTCCTCCTCCTGACCCTCGCCGGCACGGCCGTCTCGTACGTGCTGTGGTTCTTCTCCGGGCCCTTCGCCGTGCTGATCGTCTCGCGCCTGCTGGGCGGGATCATGGCCGGCAACGTCTCCACCGCGACCGCCATGGTGGCGGACGTGACCGAGGGCAAGGATCGCGCCAAGGGCATGGGGATGATCGGTGCCGGCATCGGGCTCGGATTCGTCCTCGGCCCGGCCTTCGGGGGCCTCACCGCGGGCTGGGACCTGCGCGAGACGCTGCCCTCCCTCGTCGCGTGGGGCGTGAACCCCTTCAGCGGCTGCGCGCTCGTTGCCCTGGGCATCTCCCTGCTCAACCTCGTGCTCGTCGCACGCCGCCTCCCCGAGACCCTGCCGCCGGAGCGCCGCGGGGCCGAGAGCGCCGACCGCACGCGCTAGCCCTTCAAGGCCCTGAGCCGGATCGACTCACCGGCCGTCCGCCGCACCAACGTGGCGTACTTCGTCTACCTGCTGGCGTTCGCGGCCATGGAGTTCACCCTGACCTTCCTCGCGGCCGAGCGCCTCGGCTACGGGCCCATGGACAACGCGAAGATGTTCGTCTTCGTGGGCCTCACCATCGCCCTGGTCCAGGGCGGCCTCGTCCGGCGCCTCGCGCCGAAGCTCGGCGAGGCGCCCCTCGCCCTGGCGGGCATGCTGCTGACCCTGCCCGGCTTCCTCCTCGTGGGCACCATGCACGGGGCCGGCCAGCTCTACGCCGGACTGGCCCTGCTCGCGATCGGCTCGGCCTTCGTCATGCCGAGCCTCTCCGCCCTCGTCAGCCGCCTCTCCCCCGCGGACACCCAGGGCCTCTCGCTCGGGATCTTCCGCTCCCTGGGGTCGGCGGCCCGAGCCGCCGGTCCGATCCTCGGCGGCGCGCTCTTCTTCGGAGCGGCCTCGGAGGCTCCCTACGTCCTCGGCGCCGTGCTCCTGCTCCTCCCCATCGCACTCGTGCGGCGGGTCAAGGGCCCCGCGGTCCCAGCGCTCTAGGGCGAGGCCTCCTCGGAGCCCGCCGGGGTGACCGCGGCTCGCGCGGCAGGACCACCGCGGCTCGCGAGCCGAACGGACGGCGGAGCACCGCGCGGGAAGGGGCTCCTCGCGCGCCGGGCCACCCTTGCGAGCAGGGCGTCCCGGGGCGAGTGCCCCCGTTCGGGGCGCCAGCCGCTCCCACCGCCGCGCATCCCCCCCGGGACGCGCAGCGAGTCCGCTCCGCGGTCGAGGCTCGACCCGAGGTGGGGAGGCGCGCAGGACGCGCCCCCCCGGTGCC
>WTJQ01000602.1 GCA_011524785.1 Planctomycetota bacterium
GCTGGCCCTGTGCTGCGCCCTCGCGACCTGGGCGCCGTTCCACTTCTTCAAGACCGCTGGCGGTCCGCCCCCCGTGCCGCCGGGGCCCGCGCCCGAGCAGGTCGCGGACGCGAGGCCGACCGGCAGCGGGGCCGCTGCCCAGGGGAGCACCCCCGAGAGCGCGCAGCAGGAGGGCGAGGGTGCCGTCGGCGCGGTCGACGGCGAGAGCGCCACGGCCACGCCCGAGGTCCCCGCGCAGGAGCCCGAGACCGTCCCGGCCCTCGACCTCCCGGACTTCGTCGAGCTCGACCCCGGCAGCTGGGCCGGGCAGACCCCGGACGCCCTCGACCTGTTCGCGTGGAGCGAGGGGGGCGCCGACAACGGCTTCCTGCTGCCGCCCCCCTGCCACGTCGTGGTCTACCGGCGCTCCTGCGACGTGTGCGCACGACACCTGGAGACCCTCGCCCTCGAGGGCCTGCCGGACGGACGCCCGATCGTCCTGGTGCGCGTCCCCGAGGTCGACGAGAGCGTGGACAGCGCCGTCGAGATGCTGCCCTCGGCGGCCCTCGAGGTGGATCTCCACCACCTGAGCAAGGGCTACGGCGTGACCACTCCCTGGTCGTTCGACGTCTCCGCGGAGTTCCTCGTGGAGAACGTGACCGACCTGGGCGAGCACTGACCATGGGCCGGCTCCTCGTGCCCCTCCGACGCCGGACGGCCCTGGTCGCCCTGCTCGCCAGCGGGCTCCTGCAGGCGTGCGGGGAGGACCAGCGCGCGCCCGACTGGGCCTGGCTGGAGCCGAGCACCTGGGAGGGCCAGGCCTTGGCCGAGACCGAGCTCGCCCGCTGGGTCCCGCGGGGCCTCGAGCATCTCCCCGTGCCCGCGCGCGTGATCCTCTATCGCGGGGGCTGCGAGCTCTGCGGGCGACACTTCGACGCCCTGCGGGAGGTCCCACAGGAGGGCGCCCTCACCCTGGTCCGCGTGCCCGAGCCCGGGGACGAGGACCTCGCCAGTGACGCGCGGAGTCGCGCGCCCGAGCACGAGCACGTGGAGCTGCTCCCGCTGGCCAAGGGCTACGGGGTGGAGACCCCCACCGTGCTCCTGGTCGATGCGACCGGTCGCATCACCGCGGTGCGGAACGGCTCCTAGGGCCTCACTTGAGGCTGACGAGGTACCCGATCCAGGCCAGGCAGTTCTCGCCGCGCGGGTCCTCCTCGAACTCCCCGTTGCCGCTCTCGTCGTCGTCGGGGTCGGTGCCCTCGAAGAAGGTCCGGGTCTCCTTGAAGCCGGCCTCGGCCAGGACGTCCTTCAGCTCGGGCAGCGTCCACAGGCGCCAGTCGTACTCGAAGGCGTCCGTCAGCTCGGTCCCATCACGGAACCGGAAGTGGATGGCACAGCGATACTCACCCGTCGCGGGCCAGTACTCCTTCTGGTCCCAGACGTAGGTGAACTTGCCGTCCTCGATCTCGCGCTCCTCCTCCTGCTCGTGCATCGAGTCGGGGCCGCCGTAGAGGTCCATCTGGAAGGCACCGTCCGGCGCGAGGTTGGCGTGCACGGCGCGGAAGTAGCCGAGCAGCTCCTTGCGCGTCTTGAAGCAGAAGTAGGAGAAGTTCTGCGCGAGGGTGATGTCCGGGGCGACCGAGGAGGGCTCGCGCACGTCGCGCAGCTGGAAGTCCATACGCGCCACGCCGTCCTCGACCTTGGAGAAGTTGCGCTCCCGCCCCCACTCGACCGGCTCGGGATCGAGGTCGTAGCCCTGGGCCCGGTTCGCGGGATCCCGGCCGAGGAACTCGGCAGCAAGCGCCGCGGTCCCGCAGAAGTCCTCGCGGAGGACCCGGGCCGGGCGACCGCGAAGAGCCTCGAAGGTCTTCGTGGTGAAGTCCACGTCGGTCTCCGGTGAGTTGACCGAGCGCTGGTAGAGATCGTGCCGGTCGGCGGTGCTGGCGGTCAGCTTCGCCTTCTTGGCCTTCTTCTCCTTCTTGTCCTTGCGGCGCTTGGCCTTGCCCTTGCCGTCCTTGGCCTTGGGCTTGTCCTTGCCGCCCTTCTTCGCCTTGTCCTTGCCTGCTTCGCCCGGGGTCGGGGAGCTCGGCTCCGCGGTCTTCGGTGCGGCGCCCTGCAGGGGCGTCGAGGTGCTCGCGTCATCGGACGCGATCGGTGTGGTGCTGGCCTGGTGCTCGTGCATGGGTTCCCCTCGTTGAACGCTCTGGATGCTAGCGCGGCCCCCGCGGATTCCAAGTGAAGGTCGCCGCACCCGCCACGCGGTCAGCGCCCGAGGTTCGGCTCGCCCGGCTTCCAGGCCGGGGAATCCGCTCCGTCGACCACGGCGCGGACCGCGACGAGGCAGGCGCGCGCGGCCGCCTCCATGTGCTCGTAGTCGAGGGTGTCCGCCTCGTCGGTCACCTGGTGGTAGTCGCGGTGCATGTTGTAGGTGGACAGCGTCTGCCCCACGATGCCCTCCTGCACGAAGACGATGTTGTCGGAGCGCTGGAAGAAGTTCTGCTCGAGGCGCGGATCCGCGACCACCCCCGTCCCGGCTGCCGAGATCAGCTCCCCGAGGTTGCTGCGCTCGTAGCCGGTCAGCCAGAGGCGTCCCGCACCGCCGACCTCGGGGTCGGGGCGACCGAGCATCTCGAAGTTCAGGTTGCAGACGACCGAGGTCAGCGGGAACTCACGCACGAACCAACGGGTCCCCAGGATCCCCTGCTCCTCGGCGGTCGCGAGCAGCACCACGACGGTCCGCACGGGAGGTTCGGCCGCGAGCGCCTCCGCCAGTTCGAGCAGCACGGCGACCCCCGAGGCATCGTCGTCGGCCCCGTTGCGGATGCGGTCCTCCGCGTCCTCGGGACCGCCGATCCCGATGTGGTCGAAGTGAGCCGAGAGGACGACGACCTCGTCGGCCAGCTCGGGCCGGTCGGGGGTCCCGCGGCCGCGGATGATCCCCACGACGTTCCGATCGGGCGCGGGGACGTCGCCCCCGCCGGGATCCAGGGTCACGCGGGCCCAGGAGTCCGCGGCGTCACTGGCCGGGCCACGCAGGGTGATCCCGGGCGCCCGCTCCGCCTCACCGTCGGAGAGCCGCAGCCGCCCCCCGCGCGGGCGTCGAGTGGGGCGGCCCGGCCTGGAGCCGGCCGCTCGCAGCACGAGGCCGAGCCCGACGCCGTCCGGGTGGCCCGCCTCCTCGAGGAGGCGCCGCTGGTCGCTGCGGCCCGTGTGGAAGAGGAGCGCGGTCCCGGGCCCGCACTCCTCGGGCAGGTCGTCCGCGCTCCGCACGTGGACCACGTCGTAGGGCCCGCGCACGCGGTCGGGCCCGGCCGGTGAGAGCAGGAACTCGACCCCGTACGCGATGGAGCTCTCCTCGCCAGCCTGATCGACGAGGGTCAGGACGGGATCGCGGTCGAACTCCTGACGCACGAGCGGGACCTGCTGGAACCAGGTGGACTCCCCGCCCTCGGAGGGCGCGCTGCCCGTCCAGCCCCCCGGCTCCAGGCCGGCGCCCTCGAGGGCGGCTGCGAGGTAGGCCGACGCGCGGCGCGTGGACTCCGAGCCTGCCAGCCGGCCCTCCATCGCATCCGACGCGAGGACCTCGACGTGGCGCTGCAGGACCTCCCCCTGGATCGCCGGGTCGGAAGCGGGCGGAGCGGGCTCCTCCGACTCGCTGCCGGCGACGAGGAGGAGCAGGACCGGGATGGCCAGGGGCGCGGGGCTCGGGTGCATGGCCGCATCCTAGCGAGCCGCCGCCGCACCCCTGGCGGACACAGCGAGCGCGCCCCGGGACCGAGGCCCCGGGGCGCGCTCTGCAGGATGGACCCAGCCGTCCGGATCCAGCTGGCCCCATCGGGCCGCTCAGGACACGTACCGCTTGCGAGGCGGCTTGGTCACGTCCCGGAGGACCTCGATGACCTTGTCGTTGTCCTTGGGCTCCCCGATCGGGATCCGCACAAGACCGTCGGTCTCGCGCGGCACCTTGACGGCGCCCGGCCACAAGCGTCGGCAGACCTTGCGGGCGAGGGTCGAAGGATCCTTGGCCTCGACCATGATCCAGTCGCCCACGGACGGGAGCGGCTTCAGGTTGGGCAGCCTCGCGATCTGCGAGGTGAAGCGAAACTTCTCTCCAGCGTGATCACCGTACATGGTTCCCTCCTCGGTACGGCTCTGCCTCGTCCCCGTTGGAATCGGTGAGGGACGAGGGTTCGCGGGCCGCCAGGCTGGGAGGCCCTCTCCCTGCTCGAGGCGTGACGCTGTGCGGGCGCGCGCGCTTCGAACCGCTTGATGGACCTGGAGTGCTCCGCTGCGACCAACCTAGGAATCGCTGGTGGGTGAAACAAGGCGGGCCGCAGGAATCGCTGGAGGGAGCGAGCGGATGGCCCGGGCCACTGCGCGTCGCGGAGGCGGTGCAGTCGGGAGGGCCGCGTTCACACTCCAAGCCCTGTGCGACGCGGCAAGGCCCGAACGAGTGAGCGCGAGGACGACCCAGCTCGGTGAGCAGACCAACGAGCGGCAGGGTTGGACGGCCCAACCAAGCGGCCCAGCCATGAGCACTGCCAAGAGCACTGCCAAGCGGCTCGCGCATCGGTCGGGGCGCCGCTCCCGGGTGGCCCCAAGACGCCACTCGGGAGAGGCACCGAGCCCTGCGGCTGGTGTTCCCGCGCGGAGGCGGCCGGCAGGCGCGCAGCGACCGCGCCAGCCGGGAGCCCGGCACCGGCACCCTGGGGGCCGCGTCCTGTCGAGGACTCGGGGCGCCCCAACGCGGGATAGGAGCGGCGCGCCCTCACCGGAGGCACCCAGGATCCGCCCGAGCCCGCGTGCCTGTGACCGAGTTGCATCCAGCCCTGGAACACCCGCGGACTCCGCCCCCCTCGATTCCCCGGAAACGGGTCACATTGAACGAGCGGTCTCGCATCCAGCCCTCCGGGCCCTGCGGAACCCATTGCACGGGCCCCGCGTCCTAGGCAAGGCCCCCAACACGAACACCATGCGACTCCTCGCCTCCCTGACTGCCGCCGCGGCCTGCTCCGCGGCCCTCGCCCAGACCCCGGCCGGCCCCGAGGCCACCAGCCCGGTGCTCGAGCGCCTCGGCCTCAAGCGCTGCGGCACCCAGGTCCTCGACCAGGGCCAGTGGAACTTCCTGCCTCCGGGTGACTGCGGCAACTCCACCAACCCGACCGCGGCCTACGAGCCGAACCAGGTCCTCGAGATCACCGTCGTGTTCCACATCCTGCGCTCCAACAGCGGGCAGGGGAACGTGACGGACGCCAACGTCCTCGAGCAGATCGACGTCCTCAACGAGGACTTCCGCGCGATCGCCGGGACCAACGGCCAGCCGGGCTACGACACCCAGATCCAGTTCAAGCTGGCGACCACCGACCCCAGTGGCAACCCCACCAACGGGATCAACCGCTACAACAACACCACCTGGTACAACGACAGCGGGAACTACTGGAACTCGATCGCCTGGGATCCGGACAACTACCTCAACATCTACACGAACCAGGCCAGCGGCGCGCTGGGCTACGTGCCCTTCCTGCCCCACCAGGGCAGCGTCGGCTCCAACTCGGACCGCGTCGTGTCGCTGTGGTCCGCCGTCGGCAAGAACGCGCCCATCGGCCCGCCCTACAACCAGGGCCGGACGGTGACCCACGAGGTCGGCCACTACCTGGGCCTCTACCACACCTTCCAGAGCGGCTGCGGCAGCAGCGCCTGCTACTCGTCCGGCGACCGGATCTGCGACACCAACCCGGAGTCGCAGCCCCACTTCGGGTGCGGCAACAACAACAGCTGCGGCAGCCCGGACCCGACGACCAACTACATGGACTACAGCGACGACCTGTGCATGAACCGCTTCACGCAGGAGCAGGCCCGTCGCATGCGCTGCACGCTGACCCACTGGCGCCCTGACCTGGCCGACGTGGCCGGCGGCGGCTTCTCGACCACCTACTGCACCTCCAACCTCAACAGCCTCGGCCAGATGGCCCAGCTGACGGTGCTCGGCAGCCCGGTGGTGAGTGACAACGACCTCAACTTCAGCGTCGTCAACCTGCCCACCAGCGTCTTCGGCTACCTGCTGATGAGCCAGGCCCAGGGCAACGTGCCCTTCTTCGGAGGGAGCAGCGGCATCCTCTGCCTCGGGGCTCCGTTCATCCGCTTCTCCGGCAACGTGCTGAACTCGGGCGCCAACGGCGAGATCGCCTTCTCGCCCGACGTGAACAACCTCCCCCAGGGAGCCAGCTTCGGCCCGGGCTCCACCTGGAACTTCCAGTACTGGTACCGGGACGTGGTGCTCTTCCCGACCTCCAACACCTCGGACGCACTCGAGATCACGTTCCAGTGACCGAGCGCGGAGGAGCGGCCCTGGGGCCGCCAGCCTCTCCGCCCTACGCATCAGGAGGCCCCCCGGCTCACGAGCCGGGGGGCCTCCTGCGTCTGGGCCCTGCCTCAGCGGGCGTCCGGCGGCGGGGGCACGAGGTCGGGGGGCGTGCTCTGCAGGCGGAAGCCCTCCGCCTCGGCGCTGGCGCGGGCGAGCTCCATGGAGCGCACGGCCCGAACGACACCCTCGGCTCGGCTCGGCGGCACGCAGAGGTCCCGCAGCCCCGAGCCCACGAGGTGCCTCAGGTTGTCGGGCTGGTCCACGGCGCGCCCCCACGCCCGCACCGGGATCGCGGCCTCCTCCCCGGCCTGGAGCACGGCGTGCACGGCGCGCAGGGTGAACGGGTGCAGCCGCTCCAGGTACGGCGCGATCGCGGGGTTCTCCGGGTCGGCGGACAGCACGCTGCGCTGCAGGGGATCGAGCGCGAGGAGGAAGGAGGACGCCTCGCGAGCGAGGTCGCGCGCGCCGAGCACCGCGGCCGGAGTCTCGACGACCACGCCGACGCTGAGGTCGTCGCGGTGGGGCCGTGAGCGGCGACGGTGCTCGTAGCGCTCCTCGAACAGCGCTTCCTTGACCGCCCGGAGCTCGCCACAGTCGGTGACGAGCGGGACGAGGACCTCGACCGGGGCCGGGTGCGGAGCGGCCGCCTGGAGGATCGCTGCCAGCTGGCGTCGCAGGAGGGAGCCTCGCTGCAGGAGGAGTCGCACACCGGCCAGCCCCAGGGCGGGGTTGGGCTCCGGCTCGAGGCCGAGCCAGCTGGGAGCCATGCTCGAGGAGAGGTCGAGCAGGCGGAAGGAGACGGGCAACGGCCCGGCCTCGGCGAGGACGGAGCGGTAGTGCTCGACGAGGGAGTCCAGGCTCGGCGCCTCGCGCTCCAGGAGGAACAGCACCTCCGTCCGGAACAGCCCCACGCCGTCGACGCCGAGCACCCGGCCACGCTGCACCTCGGGCAGGGAGCCACCCGCGGACCACAGGCGCAGATCGACCCCGTCGCGCGTGCGCAGCGGAGCCTCGGCCCACTCCGGACAGACGCCCGGCGGCGCGCCCTCCGCCACCTGCTCGAACTGAGCCGCGACCTCGGGAGCAGGGCGAACGTGCACGATGCCCTCCGTCGCGTCGAGCAGCACGGTGTCGCCGCTCTCCACGGCCTCGAGCAGGCCCTCGACGCCGACGAGGGTCGGGACCCCCATGGAGCGCGCGAGCAGCGCCGCGTGGCCAGCGAGGGAGCCCGCTGAGGTGACGATGCCCGCGGGCCGCTCGCCACCACTCCCGAGCAGGTCCACGAGGGTCAGCTCCTTCGCCACGAGGATCACGCCCGAGAGCGCCAGCGGTGCAGCCCCCTCGCCGTCCGCGCGTTCGCGCTCGACCGCGCGCAGCACGCGCAGGCCCACGTCACGCAGATCTACCGCACGCTCCCGGATGCGCGGGTTCTCGACGAGCTGGAAGATGCGGTCGAAGTCCGCGACCGCGCGAGCGATCGCCGACTCGAGGTCGAGCTGCTCCTCCACCACGAGCTTCTCGACGTCGGCGAGGAACACGGCGTCCCCCAGGAGCTTGGAGTGGGTGTCGAGCACCCGCGCATGGTCGTCAGGCACGTCGGCCGGCAGCCCCGCGCGCAGCTCCTCGAGCTCGGCGCCAGCGGACTCCAGCGCCCGCTGCAGCCGCGCGAGCTCCGCCGGCACCTGGTCCTGGGGCACGCGGCGCGTGGCCGAGGTCCCCAGCGCCTGGTCCGAGCGACGCGCCTCTCCGAGAGCGAAGCCGCCCGCGACGCTCGTGCCGCGCAGGATCACGGGCGCCTGCTCCTCGGCCCCCGTCGCCGCCTCGTTCGGGGAGGCGGACTCGCTCGTGGCGGGCGTTTCCATGCGGGCCATCCTAGGGCTGCGCTTCGTCGATCCCGAGCACCCAGGGTCAGGTTGGTCGTGACCCGACGAATCTGCCCCCCTCGGGACTCCAAGCGCCCGTCCTCGCCGATCCTCCGGTCCCCGAACGATGGGGAGGACCAGACCAGGAGGCGAGGACCCCGCGGGCGCCGCTCGGAGGGGTGGCACCTCGGGAGGACCGCCGGGGTCCCGAAGCGAGGCGGCGAAGGCGGCTGCCTCTCGGCAATGCGCTCGAGACGGGGCGCCCGGCCACGCCGCGCGGATCCCAA
>WTJQ01000103.1 GCA_011524785.1 Planctomycetota bacterium
CTTCGGCCTCCTCAAGGACACGCACTCGGGCCGCGCCCTCCCCGGCGCTCCCAACGAGCCCGGCGCGGATGCGTCACGGCACTCGCCGCCGCACGAGGCGTCCCGATCCGGAACACCGGGGAGCCAACGCCCGTCCAAGCCGTGCCTGCCGGCCCGAAGCCACGGCAGGACCGCCTTCGACTCCGTACTCTGAAGTGATGCTCCTGGTCACCCCGCTCCTTCTCGCCCTGGCCGCACCCCAGGGCCCTCCCGGCTACTACGCCTCGGTGGACGACAGCAGCGCCGCCACCCTGCGGACGACCCTGCACGCCGTCATCGACGACCACACGCGTCGCCCCTACACGGGGGGTGGGATCGACACCTGGGACATCCTGAACCTCGCCCAGGAGAACCCCGCCGACTCGACCGAGATCCTCGACGTCTACCGGAACCGGGCCTTCACCAAGGGCGACCAGGCCTACAACCGCGAGCACACCTGGCCGCGCTCGTACGGCATCCCCGACGACGGACCGGACAACTACCCCTTCACCGACTGCCACATGCTCCACCTGTCGGACGGGGGCTACAACTCGGCGCGCAGCAACCGCCCCTTCCGCTACTGCACCAGCTCGTGCAGCGAGTACCCCACGGACGGCGGCGGCTCGGGGCCCTACCCCGGCAACTCCAACTGGGGCAGCGGCCAGTTCACGAACGGCACCTGGGAGGTCTGGAGCGGACGGCGCGGCGACGTGGCACGCTCCCTGCTCTACGCCGACCTGCGGTACGAGGGCGACACCCACGGCGTCACCGGCGTCGACGAGCCCGACCTGATCCTCACCGACAACCTCTCGCTGATCGCGGGCTCGAACACGGGGCAGAACGAGGACGTGGCCTACATGGGCCTGCTGTCCGCGCTGCTCGCCTGGCATGCGGAGGACCCCGTGGACGCCTTCGAGCTGCAGCGCAACGACGTGGTGTTCCAGCTCCAGGGCAACCGCAACCCCTTCGTCGATCACCCGGAGTGGGTCGACTGCCTGTGGAACGGCACGTGCGGCGGCGGAGGAGGCGGCGGCGGCGGCTCCGCCACGAACTACTGCAACCCGGCGACCCCCAACTCCTCCGGCGGCCCCGGCTCGATCACGTGGTTCGGTAGCTACACCGTCGCCGACCAGGACCTGGCCCTGGTGGTGAGCGGCCTGCCCTCCAACCAGTTCGGGTACTTCCTGGTGAGCGACACGCAGGCGATCGTCATCAACCCCGGCGGCTCCCAGGGCGTGCTCTGCCTCGGAGGGACGATCGGACGCTTCAGCGGCCAGATCCAGAACAGCGGCCTGCTCGGGACCTTCTCGATCCCGGTGGATCTGACCTCGCTCCCCACCACCCCGGTCAGCGCCGTGGTCCCGGGCGACACCTGGAACTTCACGGCCTGGTACCGGGACAACAACCCTGGCCCCACGTCGAACTTCACCGACGCGCTCGCGGTGACCTTCGACTGACGGAGGTCCCGCGGGTCAGTCGGCGAGGCCCGCGAGCCAGGCGCTCCAGCGGCCCTGCGCCCCGCGCGGGCGCACGCTTCCCGACTCCGCGCCCTCGAGCACGAGGCTCGGCACCTCGCGCACGGTGAGGCGCTCACCGAACTCGACGGGGCGATCCCCGCGCGCGGCAAGCACCTGCTCGAGGGCACACGAGCCCTCGGCGGCATCGCCGGCCTGCCCCTCGCCCAGGCCCTGCACGCGGATCCTCTCGGCGGCGAGCCCCGGCAGCACGGCTCCGGCCGCGGCAAGACGCCCAGCCAGATGGGCCAGCGCCTCCCCGAGACCGGGGATCCGCTCCTCGCCCAGCGCCAGAGCCTCGGCGAGGGTCGGCCCCGGGTCCACGTCGCGGGTGACGAGGACCGAGCGCCGACTGGCTCCATCTGCCACGACCGCGAGGGGCTCGACCGTGGCGACGCCCGCGGCCCGGAGGTGACACAGCAGGTTCCACTCGCGCTCGGCCGGGGTCGCCCCTCCCGGGGCGCTCAGGCGCGAGCCGAGGGAGCGCCAGGCGCTCCACGGCGCGTAGGAGCGCAGCCGGATCCAGCCGGTGCCGATCCCCCGCGGAGCTCCTCGGAGGCCCTCCTGGCCCGGGAGCGGCGTGCCGGGGAGCGGGACTCGGCTCAGGCTCCAGGAGCCGTCACCGCTCTCCTCGAGCAGCTCCTGGGAGGCCCGACCCCAGAGCGCGCCCTCCAGCAGTCCCTCGACGGACTCCGCCCCGAGGGACCACGCGTCCGGGACCCCGGGCGCGAAGGCGCACCGAAGGGAGGAGGGGGAGCGCGTGGAGACCGCCATGAGCCCGCAGCTTAGCGCCGGCCGAGCCCGCGCCCGTACACTCCGCGAGCCCATGGCACGCGTCTTCCTCCTCGACGGTACGGCCCTGGCCTACCGCGCCCACTTCGCCATGGCCCGGTCGGGCCTGACCTCCCCCGACGGCCTGCCCACCGGCGCGGTCTTCGGCTTCACGAACACCCTGCGTCGCATCCTCCGGGAGGAGAAGCCCGACCTGGTGGCCGTCGCCCTCGACCCCAAGGGCCCCACCTTCCGGCACGAGCAGTACGCCGAGTACAAGGCCACGCGCGAGAAGGCCCCCGAGGAGATGATCGCGCAGCTCGAGCTGATCCGTGACGTGGTGCGCGGCCACGGGATCCCGCTGTTCGAGGTGCCGGGCTTCGAGGCCGACGACGTCATCGGGACGCTCTCCCGCCAGGCCGAGGCCGCGGGGCACGAGGTGATGATCGTCACCGGGGACAAGGACCTCATGCAGCTCGTGAGCGAGCGGGTGCGCCTCTACAACGTCTTCAAGCCCGGGGTCGAGCTCGTCATCGAGGGGCTGGAGGCGGTCCAGAACAAGTTCGGGACGACCCCGGACCACGTCATCGACGTGCTGGCGATCATGGGCGACACCTCGGACAACGTCCCGGGGGTCAAGGGCATCGGGGAGAAGGGCGCCCAGAAGCTCGTGGCCGAGTTCGGCAGCGTGCAGGGGGTCCTCGAGCGCCTCGACGAGGTCAAGGGGAAGAACCGCGAGCGGATCGAGGAGCAGCGCGAGCAGCTGCTCATGAGCCTCGACCTCGTGACGATCGACAGCGAGGTCCCCCTGGACCCGGGCTTCGCCGGGATCGGGCCGCCGGAACCGGACGCCGCGGTGCTCGCCGAGCTCTTCCGCTCGCTCGACTTCCGCAGCATGGCCGCCGAGGTCTCCCAGCAGGTGGAGCAGGCCGAGGAGGTCCGCGACTACGTCACCGTCACGAACGCCGAGGAGCTGGAGGCCATGATCGCCGAGCTGCGCGAGGCGGGCCGCTTCTCCTTCGACAGCGAGACCACGGGACTGCAGCCGCTCCAGGTGTCGATCGTGGGGCTGTCCTTCTCAGCGCAGGCGGGGCGCGCGTTCTACGTGCCGTTCAACGCCAGCCCGCCCGTCCTCGACGGCGGGCCGGAGGTGCTGCTGGAGGCCCTGAGGCCGCTCCTGGAGGACCCGGAGCTCGAGCGCGTGGCGCAGAACTGGAAGTACGACGCCCTGGTCCTGGGGGCGCACGGGGTCCACGTGCCCGCGCCGGCCTTCGACACGATGGTCGCGAGCTTCACGCTGGCCGGCTCGACCCGGCGTCACAACCTCGACGACCTGGCGCTGGTCTACTTCGGCCTGCACAAGATCCCGACGAGCGCGATCATCGGGAAGGGCAAGAAGCAGGTGACCATGGCCGAGGTGCTCGTGGAGCAGGTCGCCGAGTACGCCTGCGAGGACGCCGACGTGACCTGGCGCCTCTTCGAGGCGATGGCGCCCGAGATCGACGAGAGCGGCAACGCCGAGCTGTTCCACGACCTCGAGCTGCCGCTCGTCCCGGTCCTGGCCGCCATGGAGCGCCGCGGCATCCGGCTCGACGTGGAGCGGGTGGAGGCCATGAACGAGGGGCTGGAGGCCGACATCGAGGCAGGCCTCGGACGGATCCGCGAGCTCGCGGGCGTCCCCGACCTGAACCCAGGCAGCACCAAGGCCCTCGGCAAGGTCCTCTTCGAGGACCTGCGCATCCAGGACGAGGCCGGGGTCAAGCGCGTCAAGAAGACCAAGACGGGCTACTCCACCGACCAGGCGACCCTGACCCAGTCCTACGGGGACGTGGAGATCGTCCGCGAGCTCCTCCAGTACCGAGAGCTGACCAAGCTCAAGAGCACCTACGTCGACGCGCTCCCGCGGTACGTCAACCCGGGGACGGGGCGGGTGCACTGCTCCTTCTCCCAGGTGAGCGCCGCCACCGGGCGCTTGGCCTGCTCGGACCCGAACCTCCAGAACATCCCCGTGCGCACGGAGCGGGGCCGGCGCCTCCGCGAGTGCTTCGTGCCGCGGCTGCCCGACGAGCACGGCGAGTGGGTCCTGCTGGCCGCGGACTACAGCCAGGTGGAGCTGCGGATCATGGCGCACCTCGCCCAGGAGCCCTTCCTGATCGAGGCCTTCGGCCGCGGGGACGACATCCACGCCGCGACCGCGTCGGCCGTCTTCGGCGTGGAGCCGGACGCCGTGGACCGCGCCATGCGCTCCCAGGCCAAGGCCATCAACTTCGGCCTGCTCTACGGCATGGGGCCCCAGCGCCTGGCCCGTGAGACCGGCCTGACCATGCCCGAGGCCCAGGGCTTCATCGCGCGCTACTTCGAGGCCCTGCCGCGGGTGAAGGAGTGGCTGGACCGCACGCGCGCCGACGCCGAGGAGCTGGGCTACGTCACCACGCTCTCGGGCCGCGTCCGCGCCCTGCCGGACCTCTCCTCCAGCAACCGCATGGCCCAGGTCAACGCCCAGAACGCCGCCGTGAACACGCCGGTCCAGGGCAGCGCGGCCGACATCATCAAGCGGGCCATGATCGACCTGGAGAGCCGGCTGGAGGCGTCCCCCCTCCAGTCGCAGCTGCTGCTCCAGGTCCACGACGAGCTCGTCCTCGAGGTCCCGGTCTCCGAGCTGGAGCCCGCGAGCCAGATGGTGCGCGAGGCCATGGAGGGCGCCGCCGACCTGGCGGTCCCCCTCGCCGTGGACTTCGGGCACGGGGCCAGCTGGCTGGAGGCCCACTGAGCCACGCGCGGCGGGTCCATGCGGCCCGCTGCCGCAGGCTCGGGCTGGGACCGGCGTCGCGGCGCGCGCCGCGAGCCTCGCGATCCCTGCCCCGACCTGACGCGCAGCCCTCGATCGGGCCCCGAAGCGCTTGGCCGGGGGTGCTGGGCGTGTTAGAACCACGCATCCTGCCCCCGGGGAGCGGACCGTCCAGGTCCCCCGCCGCGGGCCTCCAGCGCCATGGCCCAGACCGAGCTCGAGAAGACCGCAGAGGCGGGACTGTTCGACGTGGACCCGGAGCTGTGCATCGCCTGCGATGCCTGCTGCCAGGACTTCCCGGAGATCTTCTACATGGGTGGGGACCAGAAGGCCCACACCCTCGACGATCAGCAGGCCACCCTCTACAACGCCCGCACCGTCGTCGACATCTGTCCGACCAGCGCCATCGGGTTCTCCGGTGAGCTGCCGCCCGCCGAGCTCACGGTCGAGCTCGAGGAGGTCCCCGGCTGGGAGGCGGAGTTCGCCGCCTGGAAGGGGCTGCCCGAGGACAAGGTCGAGCGCGACCGGCGCTACGGCCGCGACTACGTGGTGAGCACCGAGAGCGGCTGGATCGAGATCACGCTCAACCTGCCCACCCGCGTCCCCGCCGTGCGGGACCGCTTCCGCTTCGGCGCCCCGGCCGAGATGCCGGAGTACAACGTCCACGTCTACCGCCAGGGCGAGAAGGTCGCGCTGACCGCGTGGGTCCCGCGCCTCTCCCCCAGCGACAAGCAGGACGCCAAGGTGCTGAAGGCCAAGATCCTGGCCCTCACCCACACCTCGAGCAGCTTCCCCGGTCGCTTCACCACCGAGTGGGAGTTCCCGAACGCCGACATCGTCGGCATGCGGCACCGGTTCGACGCCCACGGCCAGGTGAAGATCCTGGCCTTCACCGACCAGGCCGCGATGGACGCCCACCAGTGGGAGTCCCACTTCATCACCGAGAAGTGCACGGCCTGCTCCATCTGCGAGCGGGTGTGCCCCACGAACGCCATCTCCTCCGGCGAGCGCTACTTCATCGATCCGTCGCTCTGCATCAACTGCAGCGTGTGCGGGGTGTACTGCCCCTTCGACGCGATCGACGACAACATGGAGGTGACGGTCCAGAAGATCAAACCCAAGCAGGTGCCCAAGGCGCGCGTCGACGAGGCGCTCTGCACCGGGTGCGAGTTCTGCGTGGACGTCTGCCCGTTCGAGGCGCTGGAGATGCAGGGCCTGGTGGACGCCGGCGAGTACAGCCTCCCGCAGACCTCCCAGATCGCCGCCGTGATCGACAAGAACTGCGTGTCCTGCAAGCTGTGCGAGCAGGTCTGCATCAAGGACGCGATCGACGTGCCGCGCCCCCACCAGTTCGAGGACATCGGCATGTCCTTCATGAGCTACCTGACGGACGAGCACTGAGCCCTCGGGGGCGAGGCGCTCACGCGTCCGAAGCCCCTTCCAGCGAGCGGGGCGCCGCGGCCAGATCGGGCCGGGGCGCCCCGCTCCCGTTCGCCCCCCGTGTCGGCGGGGGCACGCGGACTTCGCTCGGAGCATGGAGGCTCGGGCCGACTCCTGAAGGGGCCACCGGCCCTGCCAGCGTCACTCCGCGTCGACCTGGATCGCCGGTCCGTCCTGGGGCGCTCGGTCCGGCTCGTAGCGCAGGGCGCGCCTCGGGAGCTGCTCCCAGCCGTCGCGCTCCCAGACCTCCAGCGCTCCGGCGAAGCGCTCGCCCTCTCGGACCGCGTCCCCGCGGGCGACGCGGGACCAGGGCGCGCCCTCTGCCTCCACGAGCTCCCGGAGGAGCCGGTGGTGCTCGAACCAGCGAGCCTCCGGCATGGACCCATCGAGCACGAGCAGCGCGACCGCGGCCTCGTCGAGCCTGGCCTGCAGCGCATCGAGCGTGGGGTAGTGGTTGCGGTAGCTCCGCCCGTTCCAGTCGTCGGTGATGAGGAACCGCGAGGCGCGCAGGACGGCGCGTCCTGGGCGCTGCTCCTCGAGGGCCGCGAGCCCTCCGATCACGAGCCCCTCGCCGATCGCGTCCGAGGCCACGAGGACCCGCGCCTCGGGCGCCTCCGCGCAGAGCGGAGCGAGCAGGTCCGTTGCCCCGACAGCGTCCTTGCGCACGACCTCGAAGGGCCCCAAGACGAACGCCAAGCCGGCCAGGGCGATCCAGGGCCCGCTGCTGGAGGAGCCGGAGCCGCCGAGACGCTGTCCGAGGCTCCTCGCTCCGAGCGCCGCCAGCAGCGCCCAGCTCGGCGCGAGGAGGCACAGGTGCCGCGTGAGCGGGCTGCTGGGGAGGACGACGAGCAGGGCGAGCAGCCCCAGGACGAACGCTCCCGAGGCGGCCCGGAAGGCACGCGCCGGGCTCCCCTCCCGCGCGGGGAGGAGGAGGCCTGCAAGGGCGAGCACTGCGACGCCCACGCCCCCGAGGCCCTGGACCAGGCCGCCGAGGTAGATCGGGGTGGCGGCGCGCGTGTAGCCCCAGTGCGGCGAGGCGCCCCCGTCCCAGGAGCTCGCCTGGTAGCCCGTGGTCAGCGCGTACCAGGGTCCGCAGAGGAGCACGACGAGGAGCGCCGGCGTCCAGAACGCGCGCGTCCTCAGGAGGTCGAGGCGCCGGGCGAGGAGCACGCCGAGCGCGGGGACGGCCGCGAGAGCCAGGGCGTTGCCCTTGGTCAGGATCGCCGCCGTGGACCACGCCCCGAACGCGATGCCGGAGCGGAGGTCGCCCTTCTCCAGGAGGCGGGCGCCCGCGAGCACGGCGCCGGTGCAGAGCAGCGCCAGCGGCAGCTCGGTCATGACCATGCCCGAGAGTCGCTGGACCAGGGGCAGGCTGACGAGCAGGGCGAGCGGCGCCACCGACCCCACTCCGAGGTCCCGGGCAGCGCGGTGCACGAGGGCGAGGAGGCCGGCGGCCACCGCGCAGGTGAAGCTCACGGCGCTGGCCGTCCCGACCCCGAAGACCACCATCCAGGCGCCGAGGCCGACGTAGAGAACGGGAGGCCACTGGCCGATGGCGACCTTCGGCAGGGCGGCGTAGTACGCCCGCGCATACCCCACGGGATCGCTCCAGTCCCCCGACAGCAGCCAGTCGTGGACCATCATCGCGGTGACGTAGTGCGCAGGCTCGTCGTCCTGCGCGCCGATGCCCGACGTCAGCGCTCCGCGCAGCCCCGCCGAGAGCAGGAGGACGAGGAAGCCAAACCCGAAGGTGGCGAGGGGCGAGGGGACGACGCGAGCCATCGCCCTCTTCCTATCGGCCTGCGCGGGGCCGTGCCGAGGCCTCAGCCCTCGGAATCCGCCGGCTCGCTTTCCCCGTCGGGCACTTCCGGGCGCCCCGAGGCCCGCCTGGGGGGCTCCTGGCCCAGGAGGCTGGCCGGGAGCACCACGGGGCGGCCGTGGCGCTTGCGCAGG
>WTJQ01000081.1 GCA_011524785.1 Planctomycetota bacterium
GGCCTCGAGCCGCGCATCCCCCGGGCGTGCGGCCGCGTGCCCCTCGTCGAGGGAGCGCAGCAGCGCGCGGTCCGCGTCCTCCTGGCCAGGCTTCAGGCTGGCGTCGGTCGGCGGGAACAGGTGGGCGATGGGCTCGGCGGCGCTGGGCTGGAAGGCCGTCCCCTGGTGCTGCGCGGGGAGGAAGCCCGCGGCCCAGTTCTTGGGTCCGCCCGGCGGCAGACCGCGCACGTCCGGGAGCGCGACGAAGGTGGGCAGGTCGCGATTGGCGGAGCCGAGCGCGGCGCCGACCCAGGCCCCGGCGGACGGGAAGCCCGGGAGCGTGAAGCCGGTCGAGGCCAGGAACGTCGCCGGCCCGTGCACGTTCGAGCGCGAGGTCATCGAGTGGATGAACGCGAGGTCGTCGACCTGCCGCGCGAGGTGAGGCACGAGGCCGCTCATCCAGCGGCCGCTCTCACCCGCTCGCTGCCAGCCGAAGGGGGAGGGCATCACCACGCCGGGCGCCGACTGGAAGAGCTCCACGCTCTCGCCCGGGTCCCAGGGCTCGCCGGCGCGCTCGGTCAGCAGAGGCTTGTGGTCGAAGAGGTCGCACTGGCTCGCGGCTCCCGACATGAAGAGCTGGACGACCCGGCTCGCGGTCGGCGCATGGTCGGGCCTGCGTCCCTCGCCCGTGAGCAGGCCGTCCTCCGCCAGGAGACGGGTGAGGGCCAGCCCCGCCAGGCCGCGGCTCGCGTGGCCGAGCAGCCCCCGCCGCGTCGTGCCGGGCTCAGTCCACATGGGAGACCTCCGCCGAGTTCAGCAGCACGCGGCAGGCCGCGGCCAGTCCGAAGGCCTCCGCGTGCGCCTCGAGGGCCTCGCGCTCGGCCGGATCCGGCGCGCGCAGCCAGGCCAGGGCCACGGCCCGCCCGATCGGGTCGGTCGGCTCCTCGGCCTCGACCCGAGCCGCCATGGCGCGCGCTCGGGCGAGCACGAAGCCGTCGTTCATCAGGGCCAGGGCCTGGAGCGGAGTGGTCGTCTCGAACCTCTGCGCGGTCAGGACGGAGGGATCGGCGCAGTCGAAGGCCTGCATCCAGGGATCGGGGACGGAGCGCACCACGAAGCGGTAGACCGCGCGCCTCATCAGGGCCGGGTCGCGGGGATCGACCTCTCCGTGCAGGTAGCGCGGGGAGTGGTCGTCCTCGAAGCGGAACGCCTGGAAGCCGGGGCCGCCCATGGTCAGGTCCAGCTCGCCGCTGAGGGACAGCAGCGCGTCGCGCAGGGCCTCCGCACCGAGGCGGCGCCGCGGCGCGTGGGACAGCAGGCGGCGCGAGCCGTCCAGCTCGCGGGCGAGCGCGCCCGGGCTCGAGGACTGACGGTAGGTGGCCGAGCGGACGATGGTGCGGTGGAGGTCCTTGAGCGAGCCGCCGCTCGCCAGCAGCCGCGCCGCGAGGTGGTCGAGGAGCTTCGGGTGGGACGGAGGGACGCCCATGCGGCCGAAGTCGCTGGGAGTGGCGGCCAGTCCCTGTCCCAGGTGCCGCTGCCAGATCCGGTTCGCGATCGAGCGCCAGGTCAGCGGGTTGTCCGGGGCGGCGATCCACTCGGCGAGGGCCAGGCGCCGCGCGCTCTCGGGGGCGTCGCCAGGGAGCTCGAACCGAGCGGCCGCGTGGCCGGCAGCGGCGAAGGCCCCGGGAGCGCTCATGGCGCCCGGAGCATCGGCATCCCCGCGGGCGAGCACGGCGACCGGCCGGGCGTGGCCGCCGCCCACGGGCTGGAAGCGCCCCTCGCCCTGGAACTCGTTGGCCGCCGCGTAGACGCGGCGCTGCGGGGGGAGCGCCTCCAGCGCCGTGAGAAGGGGCGTCCGCTCCTGGAGCAGTGCCGTGAGCTCGGCCTCGACGCGCGTCGCCCCGGGCGCCGTCCGGCGCACGCGCGCGAGCGCGGACTCCACGCGGTCCAGGGGGGCCTGCTCCGGCGCGTGGGGCGATCGCCCGTCGACCAGCATCGCGGCTCCCCAGCGAGGCGCGGCCTCGATGGTGTCGGACGC
>WTJQ01000295.1 GCA_011524785.1 Planctomycetota bacterium
TCCACAAAGGGCCCCAGAAAGCGGCCCGTCGGTCCGGCCCGTGACCGATGGGGACCCTAGACTCTCCTCGTCCGGCGGCCACGGGAGCCCCCGGACACGCGTGCGGTCCCTGGTGGGGCCCGCCGCGGACGACCCTCCCGCAACGCGACCCCATGACCGACGCCGCGTCGGCTCCGCAGGTAGTGGAGCCCTTCCCCCTCTCGACCCTCCGCCACTCGGTGGCCCACCTGATGGCCTCGGCCGTCCAGAAGCTGCACCCGGGCGTGCAGTTCGGCTTCGGGCCCTCGATCGAGCACGGGTTCTACTACGACTTCGATCTGCCGGAGCCCCTCACCGAGAAGGAGCTGAGCAAGATCGAGAAGGAGATGCGGCGCATCGCCAAGCGCTCCCCAGCGATCACGAAGAGCACCGTGAGCCGCGAGGAGGCCCGGCGGATCCTCGAGGGCTGGGGACAGGAGTACAAGGTCGAGGCCCTCGACCTGATCCCCGAGGACGAGGAGATCACCTTCTACACGCACGGCCCCGACGGCGCGCAGTGGGGCGACCTGTGCGAGGGGCCGCACATCGACTCGTTCCAGCACGAGTTCCACTTCAAGCTGCTCAACCTCGCCGGTGCCTACTGGCGCGGCGACGAGAAGCGCCCGATGATGCAGCGCATCTACGGGACCGCCTTCTGGACCAAGGAGGAGCTGACGGCCCACCTCGAGTGGCTCGAGGAGGTCAAGCTGCGGGACCACCGCAAGCTGGGGACCGACCTCGATCTGTTCAGCACCCACGGGGAGGCCGGCGCGGGCTTCGTGTTCTGGCACCCCGCCCTGGGCACGGTGCGCCGCTGCCTGGAGCAGATGTGGTGGGACGAGCACCTGGCCGACGGCTACGACCCCGTCTACACGCCGCACGTCAGCCGCGAGGCCCTGTTCGCGGTGTCGGGGCACCTCGACAACTACGGCGACATGATGTACGCGCCCATGGCGCTCGACGAGCTGCCGTACCGCGTCAAGCCGATGAACTGCCCGGGCCACGTCCTGATCTACAAGGACCGCGGCCGGAGCTACCGCGAGCTGCCCCTGCGCTGGGCCGAGCTCGGGACGGTCTATCGCTACGAGCGCTCGGGCGTGGTGCACGGGATGCTGCGGGTGCGCGGCTTCACCCAGGACGACGCCCACATCTTCTGCACCGCCGATCAGCTGGCGGAGGAGATCGCGGGGGTCTGCCGCCTCGTGGACCGCTTCATGAAGACCTTCGGGTTCGAGTACACCGCCTACCTGGCCACGCGCCCGGCGGAGAAGACCATCGGCGAGGACGCCATCTGGGACCGCGCGACCGAGGCGCTCCAGCAGGCGGCCGACTCGATCGGCCTGACCCTCGAGCTCGACGAGGGGGGCGGCGCCTTCTACGGTCCGAAGATCGACTACAAGATCAAGGACGCCCTGGGGCGCGAGTGGCAGAACAGCACGATCCAGTGCGACTTCAACCTGCCCGAGCGCTTCGACCTGACCTACACCGCGCCCGACGGCTCGCAGCAGCGCCCGATCATGGTGCACCGCGCGATCCTCGGCAGCCTCGAGCGCTTCGTCGGCGTGCTGATCGAGCACTTCGGCGGGCGCTTCCCGCTGTGGTGCGCGCCGACCCAGGTGGCGGTCATCCCGATCCGTGAGGAGCACGCCGAGTACGGCCGCTCGCTCGTGGACCAGCTCCGCAGGCGTGGGCTCCGGGTCGACGCCATGCTGGACCCCGGCCACATGAACAAGAAGATCAAGGCCGCCCAGAAGGACCAGGTCCCGTTCATGCTCGTGGTCGGCGAGCGCGAGGCCGAGGAGGGGACCGTCGCCCTGCGCCGCCGCGGGACGCGCGAGCAGCAGGTCATGCCCTTCGACGAGTTCCTCGCGCTGGTGGATCGGCTGGTCGCGACGAAGAGCATGGAGCTCGCCTAGGCAGCGGCCTCCCGAGAGGGAGGCGGGCTCGGACCCGGGATGCTCTCGCGAGCTCCCCGTTCGGGGTCGCAGGCTCAGG
>WTJQ01000048.1 GCA_011524785.1 Planctomycetota bacterium
CCTGGTCGACGGGAGGGGAAAGGTGCTGCTGCGTCGGACCCGCCCGATCCTGTTCACGCACACGGGCATCAGCGGGCCCGGGGCCATGGATCTGTCCGGCCCCGTGGGCGCCGCGGTCGGCACGGAGCGTCAGGCCGACCACGCCCTCCTCGTGGACCTGGCCCCGAAGCGCGCCCGGGACGAGACGCGCGCGCTGCTCGTGGAGGGAGCTGCAGCCAGCGGTGCCCCCCGCCTGTCGAGGGTCCTTCCGGAGCGGATCCCTCGGCGGCTCCTCGCGGCGGTAGCCCGGCAGGCGGAGCTTCCTGGACCCGATCCGCGAGTGGCCCAGCTCCAGAAGGCCCATCGCCACTCCCTGGTGGAGGCCCTGCACGGGCTCCACGTCCCGCTGGATGGGACACGGGGATTCGACCTCGCGGAGGTCACTCGCGGCGGCCTCGACCTGCGGGAGGTCGACCCGCGCTCCATGCGCGTCAATGCGCATCGCGGGCTGTTCGTGGTGGGGGAGCTGCTCGACCTGGACGGCCCCATCGGGGGGCTCAACTTCCAGGCCGCCTTCGCCTGTGCTGAGGTCGCCGCGCGGGCCCTCGCGAACGAGTGCGGCCGCGCCTGACCCGAACACGGTCCCCGAGGGGCACGGCTGCCCTCAGAGCGCGCCCCACTGCTGGAGCACCCAGACGAGACGGCCACGCACCGCCGCCGCGTCCGCACGCAGCGCCATGCGTCGACCGGCGGCTCGACCGCTGATGTCGGGGTCCTTTCGAAGCTCGTCCAGCTGCTCCCACCAGGACTTCCAGGGCTTCTCATCGAGCTCGGGGAGGAACTCGCGGGCCCGAGCCGGGTCCGAGGCGATGCGCTCCCAGAACAGGTGGAGGCGGTCGGCGTTGCCCTCGAGGCTGGGATCGAGGCCGGGCTCGGCTGCGAGGTACACACGCCCCAGGGCCTCTGCCACGGAGCGCTCGCGCCGCAGCCGCCGGAAGCGATCTCCGATGATGCGGTAGAGAGGCCGCTGTTGGCCGCCGGGAACCGGGGCCACGAACCGCTCCCAGTCGTCGTACAGGTCGTGATAGATGCCGAGGCACTCGACGTCCGGCATCTCGAGCTCCTCTCCCGATGCCCAGGCGTCGTACAGGGTGATCCCCGGGTAGGCCACCCCGGTTCGCGTCGCGTATGCGTGACCGAAGGCGCGGTGCGCGGACCGTTCGGCTCCTCGGTCGAGCTGCCGCACCACGAGGGCGACGACCAGGTCGTGTTCGGGGGCTCGGCCTGCGAGCGCGAGCTCGATCAGATGGTCGGGCTCCTCAGGCTCGTCCAGCCGAACCACCTGCCCCTTCGCCCAGTCGTAGCCCCAGCGGGCCGCAGGCCCCTCCCGATCGTCCAGCCCCATGCGTGCGCGCTCGCGACGGACCTCTGGGGCCTTTGGATCCAGCATGCGGCGCCGGATGGGTTGGGCTGGAGCATGCCGACCAGCGTCGTACAGGGGCAGCCGGCCCACACGCGGATACCCGCCGTCCGGCGCATCGACGCTGAAGAGGACGTGCTGGGACAGACCGCGCACGTACCCTCCGCGCCGATCGCACTCGGCACGGAACCAGGCGAGCACCTCGACCTGCTCGTCCGCGGGCAGCCCCTCCCAGGCGCGCCGCACCGCGTCATCGGTGGGGTCCTCCGCACGCGCCGGCCTCAGGGGCAAGGCCTCGGCCGGCAGCATGCGGCCAGGGGCTGACGCGCTGGAGAGAGCACGCGTCGCGGGACACAGGGCGAGGGCGCCCACCAGGGCCAAGGGCAACATGGCGGCATGATGGGCCGTCCGGCGCTGAGGCTCAACGTGAGTCAGGTGTCCAGGGCAGGTCACAGCGCACCATCGCGCCCCCCGGCAGAATCTCCGAGGGAACCGTGGCCGCAGCGAGACCCGAGCCGCCACAAGGGGGACGTGCCACCAGCAGCACTGTGGGTAGGAGGCTCATTCCGCCCCAGATACGAAGGAGGGGCGGTCCCGAAGGACCGCCCCAGGC